>DASTQY010000245.1:0-3060 GCA_035761525.1 Nitrospira sp.
TCACACACCGGGCGAGCAGCCGAGACACCTTTGCCCGCGGCGCACTGCGTGCGGCCCGTTGGGTAGTGAAGCAACCCCCCGGCCTCTATGACATGATGGATGTGTTGAATCTCAAATGACAAGTGAGCGGATAGGCTCGCGAGACAGGTGTTAATTTAAACGACGAGGGAAAAGAGGAGAGGCGAAACAGAGCGACCAGTCACAAGCCGTAGCACGACCCCGGAGACTCATGCTCGTGAGAGCGGGTCGAACGATCGTTCATCGTGTCAATGTCTAGCCGTAAGAGGACGAGGTTCTTGATCCGCTGCCTTCCGACGACCACAGTTTAAGCAGGCAAATACCATGATCGCAAGCCCGGCATCCAAATCCACCGCCCGTTCCGGCAACATTGTTCCGCGACACTTGTCACAGGTCTTCATGCGGTCACTCTAACACTGCGACCGAAGGGTGCCTATCCATCAGAAGTACTGGGGTCGTGAGGGAATTAAGGCCTGGTCGTCGGGGTAGAAGCTAGGCCATTGGAGCTATAGGAGTTCGAACTGACCGTTCGTGGACGTTCACATCGGCCGTTGACACACTTTCGACGCTCCCATAGGATTGTGGCAGCCGACTCGTACCTCTACTATGTATAGAATCATCTTCATTCTTATCCTGCTGATCATCTTGTACTTCCTGCTCCGAAGCGCCTTCCGGGAGTTTGGGACTCGAACACAGGAACGTCTGCCGAAACCCAAAGATCAGATGGTGCAGGATCCCGTATGCCGTGTATTTGTTCCCAGAGGGTCGGCGGTGACCGAAGTCATTGGTGGTCAGACTTATTGTTTTTGCAGCCAGGGCTGCGCGACAACCTTTCAAAGGCAGATGACCGGGTAACCGGGCATGGTGTGGAAGGGGTCAGCAGCCGGAATAACTATAGTCCGACAGTTTTTCTTCTTTGTCGAACTTCAAGGTAATCTCGCATTGATTAGGTGAGAAATTGAAAAGTGGCGGCCCCGATTTTCCCCCGGCGATGCGGAAGTAGGTCCATGTTTCGCCGCCGAAGAAGCGAGGGGCCTTGCCGCTTGGCTCCCCCCAATTCTTGACGAACCAGGATTTGTCCTTCCCCTGCAGCTCCGCTGGTTTTAAGGATTGTTCAAGGTAGGGATTATTTCCGCCGCAGGCAGACAGCAACAGGCATCCGATCAGCGCCAACAGCCATCGTCGAGTCATGGAAGTCTCTCCTCGCAGTGATCAGCACTGCATCTTTCTACCAGACCGGCGCGGGAGGGATTCTAACCGCGGGTCATGGGGGTGTCAAACAGGAATGGCCTTGGCGCCAACGCGGCGTCTCGGCGCCGCGGGGTGGGGGTGAGACCTAGCCTGTTTGCATCACCAGGTCATTCTTTTTACAATGTGGGTATGAGTGCGCAGACATGAAAGGACACGGCTATGAAGTTCTATCTTGATACGGCCAGTGTAAAAGAAATTCAGGAAGCGGCAAGCCTGGGCTTGCTGGACGGTGTCACCACCAATCCTTCTCTCGTCGCGAAGGAAGGACGTGTGTTTCGCGAGGTGCTTCTCGAAATCTGTAATATCGTGGACGGCCCGATTAGCGCCGAAGTGGTCAGCATCGAGGCCGACGCCATGGTCAAGGAAGGGCGTGAATTGGCCAAAATTCACAAGAATATCGTGGTCAAAGTGCCGTTGATTGCCGAAGGGCTTAAGGCGACGAAACGCCTGACTGCCGAAGGAATCAGGGTGAACGTCACCCTCTGCTTTTCGCCGACACAAGCGTTGCTGGCAGCCAAGGCAGGCGCCTGGTGTGTCTCACCGTTCATCGGTCGGCTCGATGACATCAGCTCCAGCGGCATGGAGCTGATCCGCCAAATTGTCACGATCTATAAAAACTATGAGTACAAAACCTATATCCTGGTTGCGAGCGTACGGCATCCCCAGCACGTGGTCGAAGCTGCATTAGCCGGCGGGCATATTTGCACGATGCCATTTTCAATCTTCCAGCAGATGGTAAAGCACCCGTTGACCGATATCGGCTTGAAGAAGTTTCTCGCGGATTGGGACGCGCAGAGCAAGAAGTAAAGGGGTGGTTAGGCCTGCTCTATTCTCACCCGCCCGACCCGGCGCACGCCGAGACGTGCGCTTTACCCACGCTCGATGGCGCTTCTGGCCATCGTGAATACCGCGTGGAACATCGGCTTCGTCAGTTTCCCGGTGAAGGTATTCTGTTGACTGGGATGATAGGAGCCAACCAGCGTCACGTGCCAGGGAAGGCGGTAGACCGTTCCATGACCGAACGTGGGAAGGGGCGCAGGAAGCATGCGCCCCTCCTCGCGGCACGCTTTCAGATAGTGATCAAAGGCGATTTTCCCCAGGACCACGACCACCCGCATTTTTTGCAAGAGTCGTAACTCCTCCCTCACAAACGGACGGCACCGCTCGAACTCTTCCGGCATAGGCTTATTGTCCGGCGGGGCGCAGCGAACGGTGGCGCCGATGTAACAATCCGACAATGCAAGGCCGTCGTCTTTGTGCGTCGAGGTCGCCTGGTTCGCAAATCCGAAGTGATGGAGCGCCTCGTAAAGCCAGTCTCCGCTTCTATCGCCGGTAAAGATTCTCCCCGTTCGGTTGCCGCCATGGGCCGCCGGCGCCAGTCCCAAAACATACAGACGCGCCGCCGGATCGCCGAATCCAGGAACGGGTCGTCCCCAGTAGGTCCAGTCTCGATACTGCCGTCGCTTTTCTTGGGCAACGGCTTGCCGATAAGTCACCAGACGAGGGCAGG
Source organism: Nitrospira sp. (assembly GCA_035761525.1). Lineage (GTDB taxonomy): Bacteria > Nitrospirota > Nitrospiria > Nitrospirales > Nitrospiraceae > Nitrospira_C. Next base: position 2,780 of record DASTQY010000245.1, read on the forward strand.
CAGTGCAGGTGATGATGTGCTGATTGAGGACGGTGAGCGATCGCATGGCCCCGAAGTGTAGCACGTTAGTGAAAGCCGATCCTGCTTGCCGACTCTGCGGCTTGCTGCTAGCATGCGGACTGAAAGAGATCAGGTCAAACAACTCCGAGGATAGGTGCGTATGGTCGACTGGTGGTTGCGCCGTTTACTGACCGTCACAGTGATCTTGGCGTCCCTCTTTCCAATTCCCACAGGGGCGCAGTTGGATCCCTTGAAAGACATACCGGCTCAATCCGGAGCGA
>DASTQY010000246.1:0-2781 GCA_035761525.1 Nitrospira sp.
GCTCGCATCAGAATCCAGGACGAAGCTGCCCGCCTATTTCAATCGGATCATTCAGGACGAACGACTATTTGCCATCGGATTCTGCGACCTCCGCAACCGCCTGCTCTACAAGACGCATTCGTACCCGGACGCGATCGCCTGCGAAGGTAATGAGACGATCCGCGCTGGCGAAACGGCCCTCTTGCAGTTACCGCGGGGAGCCGTGCATGTGTCGGCAGTCGGCATCGAAGGCAACGGCGGTCCCGTCGGCCGTTTGATGCTGGTTCATGACATGAGCTGGGTGCAGCGTCGAAGCACGGATACGAAGTGGTATCTCTTCTACTTGTTTGCCATCATCGGCGCGGTGATCTCATCGGTCACCGTGCTCGTAGCACATCTGAGTTGGCGTGGCTGGGTCACCGGCGTCCGTTCGATGCTGCGTGGCGAAGGGCTGATCGCACTGATCAAAGACAAGCACCATGGTCCCGAGTTGCAACCGGTCGCCAAAGACCTCCGTGCGCTCATCCACCATCTTGAGGCAGACAAGCGGATGAAAGACGAAAGCCAGGTGAGCTGGAAGCCCGCCACGCTGAAGTCCACGCTTCACGACCACTTGGCCGGCGATGAAGTGCTCATTGTCTCGAACCGCCAGCCATACATTCACAATCGGAAGGGCGAGGCGATCGAAGTCCAGGTTCCGGCCAGTGGAGTCGTCACAGCCTTGGAGCCGATCATGCGGGCCTGTTCAGGCGTGTGGATCGCCCATGGAAACGGCAGCGCCGATCGTGACGTCGTCGATGCACGCGCTCATGTCCGCGTGCCGCCCGAGGCGCCCTCGTTCGACATCCGGAGGGTCTGGATCACGCCGGAGGAAGAAGCGGGGTATTACTATGGATTCGCGAACGAAGGCATCTGGCCTCTTTGTCATCTCGCCCACGTCCGTCCCGTGTTTCGATCGTCTGATTGGCAGCAGTATCAAGCGATCAATGAACGATTCGCCTTGGCAGTCGTGGAGGAGGCCAAGACGGATAATCCGGTCGTACTGATCCAGGATTTTCACCTCGCTCTGGTGCCGAAACTCGTCCGCGACCACTTGCCGCATGCGACGATTATCACGTTTTGGCACATTCCCTGGCCGAACCCCGAACGGTATGCGATCTGCCCCTGGTATGTCGAAATCCTCGAAGGTCTGCTGGGCAGCAGCATCTTGGGATTCCACACCCGCTTCCATTGCAGTAACTTCATCAACACGGTGGATCGGTCTCTGGAAACGAGGATCGACTGGGACAGCTCGACGATTTCCTATGGGGGTAAACTCACGGCCGTCAATCCGTATCCGATCTCGATCGAATGGCCTGGCCGCATGCTCGCTTCCCAACCATCGGTCTTCGAGTGCCGCAAGCGGATCAGGGAGATCTATGCACTGCCCCTCGATCATGTCGTGGGATTGGGCATCGAACGTCTCGATTATACGAAGGGCATTCTGGAACGCTTTTTGGCGGTCGAACGGCTGCTGGAACTGGAGCCCCAGTGGATCGGGCGGTTCTCCTTCGTTCAGATCGCCGCCCCCAGCCGTTCGAAGATCGAGGAATATGCGCAGTTCCGGCAGCAGGTCGAGAATCTCGCCGAGCGTATCAACGCGCGATTCGGCCGGGAGGGGTACCAACCAATCCAGTTGCTGATTCGGCATCATGACGTCCGAGATGTCATGATGCATTATCGTGGGGCCGACTTGTGCGTCGTCAGCAGCCTTCATGACGGGATGAATCTGGTGGCGAAAGAATTCGTGGCCGCTCGCGACGATGAGCAGGGCGTCCTCATTCTCAGCCAATTCACCGGTGCGGCGACAGAATTGCCGGACGCACTCGTGGTCAATCCGTACAACATCGACCAGTGCGCGGCGGCCATGCATCTTGCACTGACGATGCCTCCGACGGAACAACGGGCGCGGATGCGAAGCATGAGGGGCATCGTGCAAGAGTTCAACGTCTACCGGTGGGCGGGCCGAATGCTCATGGATGCCGCCCGCATGCGCCAGCGGGCCCGTATGGAGCGACAAACCAGCGGGCGGAATGCCAGAACCACGACGGGAGGCCAGGCGTGATCCATGCCCTCTCGGAAGCCGGTTTTCGTGCATTGCGCGACGCCGCGTCCAGACCGCTTCTTTATGCCTTCGACTTCGACGGCACGCTTGCGCCGATCTCAAGCGATCGCCATGCCGTTACTCTAACGCTTGGCGTGGCAGAATGGTTGCGTGAGTTGGCCAAGCGGGTGCCGTGCGCCATCGTGTCGGGAAGGGCGCTCGCCGACGTGTCGCTGCGGACGAACGGAATCGTGCCTCATGTGATCGGCAACCACGGCATCGAAAGTCCGTTGACGTCTCGCAGCACGCTGACGGAAGCCGAGCGAATCTGTGCCGACTGGAAGCGCGAACTCGAGCGCACGCTCGCGCCGATGATACTGCTCGGTGCGGAGATCGAGGACAAGCGCTATTCATTGACGGTTCATGTGCGCCTTGCCCAAGACCCGGCAGACGCCGTAAGGACTTCACTCACCTGGCTCCGGCGGCTGTCTCCGGAGCCGAGACTGATCGAAGGCAAGTATTCGATCAACGCGTTGCCTCCCGGCCTGGGCGGGAAGGGTGAAGCCGCGTTGGCCCTGATGAACCATCTCGGCCGAACCGGACTCTTTTATATTGGAGATGAGGAAACGGATGAAACCGTGTTCTCGTTGCCGGACGGGGTCACGATGGGCGTCCGTGTCGGCAGACAGGCCGAGTCCCGCGCGCGCTTTTTCCTCCAC
>DASTQY010000247.1:0-2523 GCA_035761525.1 Nitrospira sp.
GAGGAATGCGTCTATTCATCTTTGGAGGGGGTCGAAAAGGCTGCCGGTTGGCATCTGGAGCTGGCGAGCGCCAACGCATCGATGGCTGTCTGGGGCGTCATGTCGTGGAGGCCTGGGAACACCAATTCGGCTTCATTTAGCATTTCAAGGGGATAGGTTGTGCTCACCGCCAACACGCGCATGCCGGCTGCTCTGGCCGATCGGATGCCCGCAAGCGAATCTTCGATGACCAGACACTGAGAAGGGGTGATCCTCTCGGCGGAACCGCGATTGGCGTTGAGCCGATCGCAGGCGAGGAGATAGATCGCCGGGTCTGGCTTTCCGATCGGACAATCCTCGGCCGTGATCATCACCTCAAATGCCTGTTCGATCGCACTACCGGCCAACGCGTCCTCGATCTGCGCCCGACGTCCGCCCGAGGCGATCGCCAATCGGTAGCAGCCTTTTGCCGCAAGGACAAAATCCGCTGCGCCCGCGAACAGCGGTGGTCTGTGATGGGCACTGTGCGCCCGAAAGAGGTCCGCTTTCCGGTCGGTGATACGGAGGATTCGGGCTTCATCGCACATGCCGTCGCGCTGTTCGAGCAGCAGCCTTGTGCAGGTGCGCTCGTCCATTCCCAAATACGCTCCATAGTAGTCTTGTGTGGTCAATGTCAGGCCGGCCTCGGCCAGTGCCTGCTGAAAGCAAAGGAGGTGAGGCGTCTCGTCATCGACGATCACACCGTTGAAGTCGAACACCATGGCGCCAATCACGCCGGCACTCTACGCGAGCCTTCCAACCGGCACAAGTGGCAAGACCTTGTTCGTGTCGTTGCACTGGGGTATTCTCCCCCGACAGGAAGCCCAACCACCTGACCGTCTCATTCATCAAGCGGCGTGACTAGGCACGCCATTCGCCAGACGGCTTTTCTATCCTGACGCCACTGCTGCTATGACTGATTACGGCGTGCTCGGCAATCTCTTGGTCATTTTTTCCGTCTCGATTGCCGTTGTCTTCATGTTCCATCAGTTCCGACTGCCGTCCATCGCCGGTTTCCTGGTCGCCGGCGCGCTCATCGGCCCTCACGGCTTGAACCTCATCGCTGACATCGGCACGGTTCAAGTGCTCGCCGAAATCGGCGTCGTCCTTCTCTTGTTCACGATCGGCATTGAATTTTCTCTCGTCCAGCTCGCGTCACTGCGCCGGCTGCTGTTCATTGCCGGACCCATTCAGGTGGGCACCGTGCTGGCGGTCGCGTGGGTGGCCGCCATGTCGGTGGGCATGACGTGGCAACAAGGAATTTTTTGGGGATTTCTTCTCTCGCTCAGCAGCACCGCGATCGTGCTGAAAACGTTGGCCGAGAGGGGGGACAGCGATTCGATTCACGGTCGCACGACCATCGGGATCCTGATTTTTCAGGATCTCGCAGTCGTGCCGATGATGCTGCTCATGCCCATTCTTGCCACTCGAGCCGAGGGGTCGCTGACGACGATCCTGTTCACGCTGGCTGAGTCGGTTTTCGTGGTGGGATTGATCATTGCCGCAGCCTGGTACGCCGTTCCGAAGCTACTCGAGCACATCGTGCGCAGCAGAAGCCGCGAGCTGTTTTTGCTGACGGTCATCGTGCTCTGTCTGGGCATCGCCTGGTTGACCTCTCTCGGAGGGTTGTCTCTCGCGCTCGGGGCATTTATTGCCGGACTCGTGATATCCGAATCGGAATATAGTCACCAGGCCATGGCCGATGTGCTGCCGTTTCGCGACAGTTTCAACAGCCTATTTTTTGTGTCCATCGGCATTCTGATGGACTGGCGTGTGTTGATCGACCACCCGGTACTGGTGTTTGGCCTGTTGCTGGCGATCCTCTTCGTGAAGTTCCTCGCCGGCGCAGCGGCGTCTTTCGCCCTGAAGATTCCACCCCGATCGGCGATCATGGTCGGCGTCGCGTTGGCACAGGTCGGAGAATTCAGTTTCTTGTTGGCGCAGCAGGCGCAGGAGAGCGGGTTGTTGCGCGGTGATCCGTACCAAGTGTTTCTGTCCGTGTCCGTTCTGTCGATGATCGTGACGCCCTTTTTGATGCAATGGTCGCCGGCAATGGCGCGTCGGGCGGAAGCCATTCAGCGGCTCCGGCGATGGCTACCGACAAGGACCGAAGCGCATGTCCTCCAAACGGAAGGAAGCCACATACGTCTAAAGGACCATGTGATCATTGTCGGCTATGGCTTGAACGGCCGGAATCTGGCGCGCGTTCTGAGCGAAACGGAAATTCCCCACCTGGCGCTCGATCTGGATGGTGACACTGTCCGTCGAGAGTCCCGCCACGGGGTGCCTATATATTATGGGGATGCGACGAATCCCAACGTGCTACGGCATGTCAAGATCGAAGAGGCCAAGGTATTGGTTGTGGCAATCTCGGATCCGTTCATTACGAGGCGGACGGTACAGGTAGCCAAGGTGCTCAATCCAAAGATCCGCGTTGTGGTCAGGACGCGCTACCTGCGCGAGTTGGAAGAGCTGCACGATATCGGCGCCGACGATGTGGTGCCC
>DASTQY010000248.1:0-9918 GCA_035761525.1 Nitrospira sp.
GTGGATAACTTGTACCGGTCGACGGTGATCGTCGAACCCGGTGGGAATCAGCGGTTTGTACGACAGGCGTTTACCCGCCTTCCTGCGGCACTGCAGCGACGCCTGGTGCGGCGGAGTCTTCGCGCGGGCGACCCCGAAGGACGGGCGCCGAATCTGCGTATAGTCGAAAGCGTGCTGCGGTTCGCGGCCGGTGAGTCCAAGGGGATGCTTTCGATCCGAGGGTTTGACGTGATCACAGAGCGTGAGTGGATCGTCCTCCGGCTGACTTCGCAACGAACGGCCTCCAGCACGTCCGGGCAAGACCTCCCGGCAGTGACTGTGCCGGTTTCCCTTCCTGCCACGGTGTATTGGCCTGGTACGCGACAACAAATTCATGTACAAGTGATGACCAAGCAGGCGGCCGCGTCGTGGTTGAACCAGCGAAGGCCGGAGTGCGCGGTGTTCGATGCCGACCGGTTGTCCGCGCCGCTGATCATCAGGGCGTGGCAGGCGGGCGATCGGATCCATCCGCGTGGTATGCGTGGGAAACGCAAGAAACTGCAGGATCTCTTCACCGACTTGAAGGTGAGCCGGGAAGAGCGCGATCGTATTCCGCTCATCGTCGCCTCAGAAGGCATCGTCTGGGTGGTCGGCCATCGACAGCATGAGCGGTGTGCCGTCGGGAAGAACACCCGCCGCTGTCTTGTCGTTACCGTTCAATCGAAAGCAGGCAGTGAAGGAGCCGGATAAGATGGAGCGCATCTTCGGACGGCCGATCGTGACGCAGGAGGAAATGCGTGCGCGCATCAAGGAGCTCGGCAAACAGATTGCCAATGACTATGCCGGCAAAGATCTCGTGCTCGTCGGCGTCCTCAAAGGCGCCTACGCCTTCTATGCGGATCTCGCTCGGGCCATTCGGATTCCCATGCGCGTTGATTTTCTCATCGTCGCGAGTTATGGCAGTCAATCGAAAACGTCGGGAAAAGTAAAAGTGATCACCGAGCTGACGGAGCAAATCAAGGGGAAGGATGTGTTGCTCGTCGAAGACATTGTCGATTCGGGATTGACTGTGGAGTACTTGATCAAGACCTTGAGCAAACAAAAGCCTAAATCCATTAAAGTCTGCACCTTGTTGAGCAAGCCTGAACGGCGAACGATCGACGTCCCGCTTGATTATGTGGGATTCAAGATTCCCAACAAATATGTGGTGGGCTACGGGCTTGATTATCAACAGAAATACCGAAACCTTCCTTACCTCGCCGAGCTGGACATGGAAGGCGAGCAGGAGTAACCGGGAGCCGCACGGTTGTCAGTTCGAAGAGGGCTGTGGTAACATCACTCAAGCTCGCGTATTTCCTGGCGACTTGAGGAAGCCAGGCATAAGGAGAAGTGGATGAATTCTCGGGCAAAAAATCTGCTCTTCTGGGTCGTTGTCGGCCTGTTCATGATTTTACTGTTCAACCTGTTCAGTGTACCGACTCATGCCCCGGAGGAAGAAGTAATTTTCAGCGATTTCATGGCCAAGCTCGATAAGGGTGAAATCGAAAAAGTCATCATCAAGTCCAGCCACGTCAGCGCCGTCTTGAAGGACAAGACCCGCATCCGCACCTTCACCGCCGAATACCCGGATTTTGTGAAGGTGTTGCGCGAAAAAGGCGTGCAGATCGAAGCAAAGCCCCCAGACGAAAGTCCGTGGTACATCACGTTCCTCGTGACGTGGGGACCCTTCGTGCTCTTCCTGGGTCTCTGGTTCTTCTTGATGCGGCAGATGCAAATCGGCGGTAACAAGGCTTTGTCCTTTGGCAAGAGCCGCGCGCGTATGTTGACCGAAGAACGGAAAAAAGTGACGTTCTCGGATGTGGCCGGCATTGATGAAGCGAAGGAAGAAGTCCTCGAGATCATCGAATTCTTAAAAGATCCCCGCAAGTTTCAAAAGCTGGGCGGGCGCATTCCGAAAGGTGTCTTGATCGTCGGTCCCCCAGGAACGGGAAAAACCCTGCTGGCCAAAGCTATTGCCGGCGAAGCAGGGGTGCCTTTCTTCAGCATCAGTGGATCGGACTTCGTGGAAATGTTTGTCGGGGTGGGTGCATCGCGAGTCCGCGATCTCTTCGAACAGGGCAAAAAGCATGCGCCCTGCATCATTTTCATCGACGAGATCGATGCAGTGGGCCGTCTCCGAGGCGCCGGTTTGGGTGGCGGACACGATGAACGCGAACAAACGCTGAACCAGTTGCTCGTCGAGATGGACGGGTTCGACACGACGGAAGGTGTGATCTTGATCGCGGCCACCAACCGGCCCGACGTGCTTGACCCTGCGTTGCTGCGCCCGGGACGCTTCGATCGGCAAGTGGTCGTCAATCGGCCGGATTTGCGCGGCCGCTCCGAAATCTTGAAGGTGCATACGAAGAAAGTGCCGATTGCGACGAACGTCGAACTGGAAAAGATCGCACGCGGGACACCGGGCTTCTCGGGCGCGGACCTGGAAAACCTTGTGAACGAAGCGGCATTGTGGGCGGCGCGTCAAAACAAAAAGGAAGTTGAAGTCATCGATTTCGAGATGGCCAAAGATAAGGTGCTGATGGGCGCCGAACGGAAGAGCATGATCCTCAGCGACGAAGAAAAGCGGACGACTGCGTATCACGAGGCGGGTCATGCCTTAATGGCCAAGCTCCTGCCCGGCACCGATCCCGTACACAAAGTCACGATTATCCCCCGCGGACGCGCATTGGGCGTCACGATGCAGTTGCCGACCGACGACCGGCACAACTATTCAAAAGAATTCCTGTACAACAACCTCGCCATTCTCATGGGCGGGCGCGTGGCGGAGGAGCTTGTGTTGAAACACATCACCACCGGTGCGGGAAACGACATCGAGCGCGCGACGGATCTTGCCAGAAAAATGGTCTGTGAATGGGGCATGAGCGAAAAGCTTGGGCCGTTGACCTTCGGCAGGAAAGAGGAGGAAATTTTCCTCGGCCGGGAGTTGACCACAAAACGGGATTTCAGCGATCAAGTCGCATTGGAAATCGATCTTGAGATCAAGCGGCTGGTTACCGAAAATTACGAACGGGCCAAACGGCTCCTCACTGAGCACATGAGAAGCCTGAAAGCGCTTGCGGAAGCCCTGTTGGAAAAGGAAGTGTTGGATGCTCCGGAGATCGATCAGATCCTGATGCAGAACTCCTCGCAAACCGTGCCTGCCTAAATTGCTGCCAGCCTCGGTGCAGCTTCAGGGCACTGGAGTTGCAGAGGATCTTACCTCGTGCACTTTAGAAACCTAGTCTGCTGCACTGCCCCGATATTTCAACGAGGTAGGTGAGTATGACCCGTGTCATGAAAGATACAACACTGTATCTTGATTCCAACAGCATACTTAATCTCGCCGCATCGTACTCGTAACTGTAACCATGGAACTCAACTTCCTAGAGCGACGCCTTTCCCTCGATCGCCCCTTGCTGATGGGCATTGTCAATGTGACGCCTGATTCATTCTTCGATGGCGGACGTTTTGATGATCCTCGGACGGCGGTGGAGCATGGACGGCGTTTGGTCGAGGAAGGCGCTGATCTCCTCGACATCGGTGCCGAATCCACCAGGCCTGGCTCAGTTCCAATCGACCAAGAGGAAGAGCAGCGTCGACTCCTTCCAGTCGTCACGGCGCTTGCACAGGCCGTGTCCGTTCCCATCTCCGTCGATACCTCGAAAGCCGCTGTCGCCAGGGCCGCAATCAAGGCGGGCGCCGTCATGGTGAATGATGTGACTGCGTTACGTGGCGACCCGGCCATGGTGGACGTCGTGGCGCAGACGGGAGTCGCCCTTGTTCTGATGCACATGCAGGGGATTCCTCAAACGATGCAGCAGGCGCCCACCTACAGGGACGTTGTTGAGGAAGTCGCTGATTTTTTAGCCGAGCGAGCGCGCTTCGCCATGGAGCGCGGAGTCGCGCAATCACGGATTGTGCTTGATCCGGGCATCGGATTTGGTAAAGTCCTCACGCACAACCTTGACCTCCTCGCGCATCTGCGCATGTTGACCACCTTGGGGTTTCCGGTGTTGGTCGGTCCATCAAGAAAAGGTTTCATCGGGCAGTTGACTAAACAATCGGTCGAGGCACGGGCCTGGGGAACCGCTGGCGTCGTTGCCCTGGCAGTAGAACAAGGGGCGAACATTCTGCGTGTGCACGACGTGGCGGCGATGCGGGACGTCGTGCACGTGGCAGCGGCGATTTCAGGTCGAATGCCGGCTTCATTACGGGAACAGCATGCGTAAACTGTTCGGAACAGACGGCGTACGTGGGACGGCGAATCTCGAGCCGATGACCAGTGAAACCGCCATGCAACTGGGGCGTGCTGCGGCTCACATTTTCATGCGACGAGCCGGGCGCCATCAAATCGTGATCGGCAAGGACACGCGCGTCTCGGGCTACATGCTGGAAGCTGCCTTGATGTCGGGCATCTGCTCGATGGGCGTCGACGTGCTGCTGGTCGGGCCGATGCCGACCCCGGCTATCGCGTTTTTGGCCAGAAGTCTGCGGGCCGACGCCGGCGTCATGATTAGCGCCTCACACAATCCGTATCAAGACAACGGCATCAAGTTTTTTTCCAACGACGGGCTCAAGCTGCCGGATGAAATCGAAGCGAGAATCGAGGAGCTCATCGTCTCGAATGAAATCGCCCATCTCCGTCCGACGGCCGATGCCATCGGGAAGGCCTTCCGCATCGATGACGCGGAGGGGAGATACATCGAATTCGTGAAACGCTCCCTCCCCAAAGAGCTCGATTTCCAGGGCATCAAGCTCGTGGTCGATTGTGCCAATGGCGCTGCCTACAAGGTCGCACCGACCGTTCTGCGCGAGTTGGGCGCGAAGGTGGACGTGATCGGTAATAAGCCGGACGGGATGAACATCAATGCCGGCTGCGGCGCGGTGCACCCGACGCTGCTTCAGCGGGCCGTGAAGGAATACGGCGCTCACTTAGGTATTGCCCTCGACGGCGATGCCGACCGCGCCATCTTCGTGTGCGAGCAGGGCAACGTCATCGACGGCGATCACATTATGGCTGCGCTGGGACTCGATCTCCACCGCAAGGGTCAGCTGGCGAAGCAGACCGTCGTGGGAACGGTCATGAGCAATTTTGGCTTGGAGCTGGCGCTCAACCGGGCGGGCCTCCGATTGCTCCGCACCGCCGTCGGCGACCGATACTTGCTGGAGCGGATGTTGGGAGATGGGTATAACTTCGGCGGGGAGCAATCCGGTCATTTCATTTTTCTCGATCACAATACGACCGGCGACGGGCTGATTTCTGCGCTGCAAGTGCTCTCGCTCATGAAACGGACTGAACAGCCCCTGTCGGAGCTGGCGAAAGCCATGACGGCAGTCCCTCAAGTCTTGCTAAACGTCAAAGTGTCGAAGAAACCACATTTGGACAGCATCCCCGATTTGCAGCAAGCAATTGCCGAAAGCGAACGCCGTTTCAACGGTAGCGGTCGTGTCCTGGTCCGTTATTCCGGCACCGAACCCGTGCTGCGCATCATGATCGAAGGCGAACACGATAGTCTCATCCGCGAAGAGGCCGATCGGTTGGCACGAATCGTCACGGCCCACCTCAGTTAGGTTCCTGGGTTCAGCCACATCACCTCCATCACCGCTGGAACGGAAGCGATGCTGCCGTCCCTTACGCTTGCCTTCATCGGCGGCCTTGCGCTGGGCTCTCTCGTTCCCTATTTTCCGTTGTCGATTGCTCTCGGATTGGTAGGGGCCGTCCTCGGATCGGCCGTGCTCCAAGTGCGTGGACGCTCTACGGCCGGTATGACGACTGCCCACTATGGCTGCTTGTTGGCGGGGATCCTCTATTGGTTCGTGAGCGTCGAAGCCTCCTCAGGTCCGGCCATCGTCGAGAATGAGCCGGAGACGTTCGAAACCCGCTCAGGGCGGATTATTTCACCCGTCCAACTGGCTCCCGATCGGATGAGCATGGTGATCAGGTGTGATCCGACTCCTGCCAGCGCTGGTCAGCCGCTCGCGGTCCGTCTGACGTGGCGTGCCCCGGATCGGCCGCTCTTCGAGGGTGATCGCATCCGACTTCGAGCACGATTACGGGCGCCGAGCGGCTCGTCCAACCCTGGGGGATTCGATTATGCCGCGTATCTCGAGCGTCAAGGCATCGATGCCGTCGCGACAGTTACCGGCGTGGAAGCCATCGAGTTCCTGGAATCGGGAGGGGACAGCCCGCACTGGGTTGTGTGGAATCAATTCGACCGATGGCGGGCATCGATTCGTCGGTCCGCTTTGGAGAGTCTGTCTCAGCCTGCCCTCGGCCTTTATCTCGGGGTCATCATCGGCGAGCGAGGATATCTGGAGCCCGAGGTCCGGGACCAATTCATGGTGACGGGGACCGTACACCTCTTATCGATATCCGGGAGCCATCTTGGCTTGGTCGCGATGATCACCTTCGTGGCGGTCAGGCGCGGCCTGCTGCTGCTTCCTGCCTCGTGGCTCCTGGCGTTGTCACGACGGATCACGCCAACGAAGGTTGCCGCTGTCGCGACTGTCGTGCCGGTGACGGCGTATGCCTGTTTAGCCGGAGCGGAGGTGGCGACTGTTCGCTCGCTTCTCATGGTACTCGTCGCCTTGATGGCCAAATGGCTGGGCTATGAACGGCGGATGTTCCATGCCTTGTCCGCGGCGGCCTTGATCATCGTTGCGCATGATCCCCAAGCCATTTACGACATCTCATTCCAGTTGTCGTTTCTTTCAGTGAGTGCTGTCGCCTGGTGGCTTGCGAAAACCCAGGGCGCTGAAGACCACAATGCGCCGCCTCGGTCGAAGCGTGCGTTGATAGGGCAGTGGATATCAGATGCGCTCCTCATGAGCGCGGTCGTAACCGTGGTGACGATCCCGCTGGTAGCGCTGTACTTCAATCAATTCCCATGGCTCGGCCTGCTCACGAATCTCGCTGCGGTGCCGTTGATGGGGGGCATTTTGGTTCCGATGGGACTTGCCGCCGTGCTCTGGCAAGGCGTATTCGGAGGAGGGCACCTCCCGTTAGCAGAAGTGATCCAGTGGTCCATGGACGCGCTGGTCTCAGCCCTGCGTTGGTGCTCGGTCCTGCCCGGCGCCGAGTGGCACGGGGCCTCGCCATCCCTCCCGTCTCTCGTGCTCTTTTACGGATGTCTGGCCGCACTGACCATCTGGTCCGATCGAAAAAGTATCCGGTGGATCGCCGGAAGCGGTCTCCTGATGCTCCTCGTCTGGTGGCTGTGGTCACCAAGACTCATGCTCGATGGCGATCGCTTTCGCATCACGTTTTTGGATGTGTCGCAGGGCGATAGTGCGGTGCTTGAACTACCAGACGGTGAGGTCGTGCTGATCGATGGCGGAGCCAGTTATGAGCGGTTCGATATGGGACGCAGTGTGGTGGCACCCTACCTATGGAATCGGGGAATCAGGACGATCGACTATGTGATTGCGACGCACCCCCAATTGGACCATGTCGGCGGGCTCACGTATGTGCTTGGGCATTTCAACGTGCGGCACGTGTGGGGAAGTGGAGATGCGCGCCAGGAGCTTTTTTACCAGCGGCTCACGGCGGCGCTGGCGCAGGAAGGCTTGACCGAGCACCTGGTCCGTGCCGGCCAGGACACGGCCACGCTGGGCGATTGCGCCTTGAAGGTCTTGAATCCGTTCTCTCCGGCTATGCAGAGCCCGGCGTCGTCTCGCCGTCTCGAGGGGCATAGGCTCAACAATCGCTCTGTCGTGACGCAGTTGACCTGCGGCACCCACAAGATGATCTTTGCCGGCGATGTTGAACATGAAGCCTTGTCGCGCATGAGCCAGGACGGGCAGTCTGAACGGGTGGATGTGGTGAAAGTTCCGCACCATGGCGCAGGAAGTTCGTTGCAGCCCAAGTGGTTGGATCGGATCAATCCCGCCTATGCCGTCATTTCAGTTGGGCGGCACAATTCCTATGGCCACCCGGCTGACGCCGTCCTGCAGGCCTATCGCGCTCGCGGGATTTCAGTCTTTCGCACGGACCGGGACGGCGGCGTCTGGTTGACGGGCAGGCGCTCGCAGCCGGCGCTAAAAATCCATCGTATGAAGGACGAACGCATTCAACCACTGTCTTTTCCTGCCTGCTCATGGGCCTGTGAACTATCAAACTGGGAACGCCTGCTCCACCGGTGGATGGAGGCATCGTGACCGGATCTTGTACATTTGAGGGCACGTGCAGACGAAATTAGGCAAACAAGTCGAGGGCAGGCATCTTTTTATCGCTAAGTCCTCAATTCTACACAGCGCCATATTCGTTCCAGCAAGGCATAGCGTGTGCAAACGCCCCTACCTGGATCAGCTTCTGTATAAGGGGTCTCACATGGCAAAGCTTGTCCGTATCGTGATCCAGCTTCCGCTAGATCTAAAAACCCGGTTGGACGGCCTCAAACAGCAGGGTTATACGACCAGCGGGTTCATTCGTGCCATGCTGGAGCGTGAACTCGCAAAAATCGACGAGCAAGTCCCTGAGCAGAAGTCCTTGACGCTCGTTCCAACGATCAAGCGGGTCAACAGTCGATAATCCTCTCTCATTTCCCCGGTTCATCCTGAACCCAGCCTCTTGCGCTGCCCATGCGAATCCCGTTACATAGTGTCGCCTATGGTTCCGACCGTTGAATGGCATAAGGGGGCTGTACGCCTGCTCGACCAGAGTCGCCTTCCGGAGACGGTTGCCTTCCTGGACTGTCGAGATGTCCAAGCCGTGGCATCGGCCATTCGGGAATTGAAAGTGCGCGGCGCGCCGGCGATTGGTGTGACTGCCGCCATGGGAGTGGCGCTGGGAGCCCAAGCCATCCGCGTCACCGAGTACGATGCCTTCGTCAAGGCGCTGCTACCGATTTGCGATCAGCTGGCCGCTACACGGCCGACAGCCGTCAATCTTTTCTGGGCTATCGACCGGATGAAACGCAAACTCTCTGCCCTGGGTTCCGAGTCGGTCTCGTCGATCAAAGCGGCCTTATTGTGCGAGTCGCAATCCATACTCGACGAAGATATCGCCTTGTGTAAAGCAATGGGTCGCCATGGCGCCGACCTCATTCAGGGAGGCCAAACCATCCTCACTCACTGCAATGCCGGCGCCTTGGCCACGGCGGGGTACGGGACGGCGTTGGGTGTCATCCGCGCGGCGTGGGAACAGGGAAAAAAAATTGAGGTCATTGCCGACGAAACGCGACCGGTCTTACAAGGAGCGCGCCTCACGGCATGGGAGCTCATGCAGGATAACATTCCGGTTACGCTCATCACGGACAATATGGCAGGGTCCTTGATGCGCCAGGGCAAGATTCATCTGTGTGTGGTCGGGGCGGACCGAATTGCCGCGAACGGGGACGTGGCGAACAAGATCGGTACTTACTCGGTGGCGGTCTTGGCCAAGGCGCACGGCATACCGTTCTATGTTGCAGCACCGTATTCAACAATCGATTTGAACACGAAATCCGGCGCCGACATCCCGATCGAACAGCGCAATGCCTTAGAAGTCACCACCATTCACGGTAGTCAGCCTGTCGCGCCGACCGGCGTCAAAGTGTACAATCCCGCGTTCGATGTGACGCCCGCTGAGCTCATTTCCGGCATCATTACCGAGCGCGGCGTGTTCAAACCGCAAGACCTCGCGCAGCGCTTTGGATGATACCTATGGCAGCAGGAGCCGCGCTCGCGAAGGTGCGGGTTTGCGGTGCAGGAGCGATGCGGTCGCTGTCCCTCCCTTGAAACTCCGCATTCCAAGCCCCTATAATGCCGCGACATTTTTTGCACTTTTTGTCTCGAGATTGGAGGAAGACTTCAAGCAATGAGTGAACGCACGCTCGCGATCATCAAGCCAGACGCCGTGAACAAACATGTGATCGGTGACATCGTTAGCCGGTACGAAAAGGCCGGTTTGAAGCCTGTGGC
>DASTQY010000249.1:0-3748 GCA_035761525.1 Nitrospira sp.
GCGAGAAGGAGGGCCCAATCTAACCATTTGATTTCTTTGGTGCGCCCGGCAGGAATTGAACCTGCGACCTGCGGGTTCGAAGCCCGACGCTCTATCCAACTGAGCTACGGGCGCACTCAGCTACTTCAAGCACTTTGCTTGAGACATTGTCAAGGTTATGCCGAGGGCACCAACTAGGACACTTGCTTCAGAATCGTTCTGGCAAGTTCTTCGACCGAACGCCCGTCCGTCGGGATTGACTGGTCCGCTGCAGCTTGGTACTTGGGTGTTCGCTCGCTCAATACGTCGCGGATCTCAGCCACATGGGATTTTGTCCCCGTCAGCGACGGCCGTTGGCTATCGCCACCGATCCGAGCAGCAATGGTTTCCACGGAGGCCGTCAACCAGAACAGTCGGCCGTTGCCTTTCAATACTTTGACATTTTCGTGACGCAAGATCGCCCCTCCCCCAGTGTCGATCACCAAATTGTCCCGGCCGGCAAGATCCTGACATACCGCTGTTTCGAGATCGCGGAAGTAATCCCAGCCGTGTGCTGCAACAATGTCGGGAATCGATTTCCCGGCGCGGCGGATAATCTCCTCATCGGTCGACACGAGCTGTCGCCCCAGTTGCGCAGCGAGGATCTTCCCGATCGCGCTTTTTCCCGTCCCTCGATACCCGATCAAGACGATGTTCATTGCATTCACTCGTGATATCCGTGTGAGGACGCATGAGAATGCTCGTAGGTGAGGGCGCCTCACAGCACGAAAGTCATGGGAATCGAGATTCTAAGACAGCGCGCATGACTTGAATAGGAGCCGATCGACCCGTCCAGCGCTCGAACTGTGCCACCGCTTGATAGAGAAACATTTCGAGCCCCGAGATCGTGCGACACCCGGCTGTTTTTGCGTCGGTGAGCAGCTGCGTTTCGCGCGGGTTGTACACGACGTCCATGACCGTCAATTCTCGATGGAGAAACTTGGGTGGGACACAACTCCTGCCGATCTTTGGCGCCATGCCGACCGGTGTACAGTGGACAAGCACACGAGCCTCTGGCAAAACGTCCTTGAGGCGACCCTCATCGAGGTCCGCCTCTCCGACGCTCACTCCTGTCTTGTCCCTCAAGTCCGTTGCAAGATTCCTGCGCTCGTCCACTTCAATTCCCAACAAATGCAAGCAACGCACCTCAGCTTCCGCCGCAAGGGCAAAAGCAATCGCGCGCGCGGCTCCGCCCGAGCCGACAATGACGACGGATGCTCCCTTCAATGGAGCGTTGCCTTCCCTTAATGCACGGAGCGCCCCCGTCGCATCCGTGTTCATGCCGAGCAACTTTCCTTGTTCAGCAACAATCGTGTTGACCGCGCCAATGTGCCGCGCCGTCGCGTCAATTTCATCGAGAAAGGGTAAGACGGCGACTTTGTGAGGGATGGTGACGCTGGCGCCGCGAAAATTCCCCAAGGCACGTAGACCGCAAACGGCATCACCAATTTTATCTACCTTCCACGCCAGATAAACGAAATTGAGTGCCAACTTCTGAAATGCGGCATTGTGAATGGCAGGGGAGAGAGAGTGCTCGATGGGATTCCCAATGAGTCCGCAAAACTGTGTGGCGGTGTTGATGTCCATGACGCTCGTGAGACTGAACGACGTATCAGCGTAGAATACTCATCCCTTGGAAACTGTCATGCCCCCGTCAATCGTGAACGTCCCTCCCGTAACCCAACCGGCTTCATCAGAAGACAGGTACAACACCATGTTCGCGACCTCCTCCGAAGTCCCCGGTCTTCGAATGGCGTAGTGAGCCAAAATCGGGCGTAGCATTTCAGGATTCGCCATCAATGGAGCGGCCATCGGTGTATCGACGAGACCGGGATTGACCACGTTGCAGCGGATGCCATCCTGGGCATAATCAATCGCCATGGCGCGGGTGAGCGCATCAATCCCGCCTTTTGATGCCGCATAAGCCGGCGCTCCTGGAATCCCAACCAGGCTTGCAACCGAGGAAATATTGACAATTGCTCCCCGTCCCTGTTTGAGCATGTGAGGAACGACGGCCCGTGTGATGCGAAAGACCCCCGTCAAATTCACATCAACGACCGTTGCCCAGGCAGAATCGTCTGTCTCGTGAAGTCGCTTGCCAAAATCGCCGATGCCAGCGTTGTTCACCAGGATATCAATGCGCCCAAAACTGTCGAGCGCCCGCTGCACCACATCCCGCACATGCGCTTCGTCAGTCACTGAGCCAGTGACCGCCAATGCCTTTCCCTTGTTGTGCCTGATTCCACTGATGACGCGATCCAATTCCACTTGTCTTCTGCCAGTGACGACGACGGCGGCCCCTTCATCGGCGAAGCGCTTTGCAACCGCTTCTCCTATGCCGGCGTTGCCGCCGGTCACAATCGCCACCTTACCGTCCAGACGATTCATGTCCCTGGTCCTTTCCATCCGTTTCCCCTTGCATGTCCTCGTCAGTCGTCATCTGGAGACCTTGAGCGGGCGTGCAGAATCCTGGTTCCACTTTCCTGGCCACGGTGAGAAATCCCGAGTGCGCAACCATGCGATGATCAGGGCGTACACTGCGACCTTCAACCGACCACGTTCGCAACAGCGTTTCAAAAGTTTCAACCATACCGAAGACGGCCGCCCGTTGGAGTGCCGTCACGGTCTGCTGTACCTGTGGCACGGTTGGGACAAAGCTCAGATAGATTCCTCCGGATCGCAAGGCACGCGCGGCATGGGGAATCACTTGCCACGGCTCAGGAAGATCCAGCACGAGCCGATCAAATGGCACGCCATCCTCGAGAAGGTCGATCCCTTCATAGGCATTCTTGCGGAGTGCGATGAGGTTCGGCACCGGCCCCACATACCGCTCAATGTTGCTCCTGGCGGTCCTCGCAAAATCCTCCCGTGCCTCATACGTGACGACCACGCCTCGAGGGCCTATCGCTCGCAAGAGCGCCATCGTTAACGCGCCAGACCCGGTGCCTGCTTCGAAGACCCGAGCGCCTGGATAGACGTCGGCCCACATCGTAATGAGAGCGAGGTCCTTGGGATACAGGACCTGCGCCCCCCGTGGCATCTTCAGGACGTACTCTCCAAAAGTGGGACGCATAGCCAACATGCTCTTACCGCCGGAAAGATGTACGACTGAGCCATCTGGTTTATTGATCAGATCATCATGTGCGAGTTTGTGCCCGCTTATCTGATAGATATCGCCGGCCTTCAGAGTCAACGCATACTGGCGTCCTTTCCTGTCGACGAGGTGTATCCGATCGCCATTTTGCAGAGTTGCGGAGGACATGACGCGCCATTCTAGAAGCGCGACACTGGCTTTTCAACAACCGCAGCTTCTCCGATACCAGGGTTATCCCTGATCCTTCGGAATGAGACAAATCGACCCAAACGCTATCTCAAAGCCTGCACATTCGGAGCAGGATTGCCTCAGCCTCCTCCAAGATTCCTCATTAAGCCGCTCTAATAGTGATGTATTTTCACTGTGATCGCGCCGTGCAGTTCTCATGATCCATCCAGCATGGGACTTGCTGCGTAGAATATTCGCAGTAACAATCGTGTGAATCTTTTGTGCTGGGATTGCCTCTCACCTAAAGAGACTTATTTGTATGTGATCATTGAAACCGACGACATTTCATACGAGTAGTTAGGAGGAGGACGCTTACATGAAAAACGACCTGTTCTCTGCCGATGGTCCAGGGCTGAAATCGCCGGAGCTAAAAGATGCAGATACGGATCACTCCGAGGACAGCGATTT
>DASTQY010000250.1:0-8268 GCA_035761525.1 Nitrospira sp.
ACGGGGCCGGAACTGCTGAAGCGTTGCTCGCCCTGGTCGCCGACGATATGGCCGCTCAATCCAAGCGACTGACCCGCCATGGCCTCACACTCGGATCATCACGCGAGGGCCTCACCTTGACCATGTCGCCGGTGGAAGAAAATGTGTTGATAGCCGGAACATCGGGAAGCGGAAAATCCACGCTCGCTCATGGAATTCTCGAGCAACTCATCGACAAGGGGTACCAGACTTGTGTCATTGATCCAGAGGGCGACTACCAGTCGATCGAAAAGATGGTCATGTTCGGGAACTCCCAGCGCGGCCCCACTGTTGCCGAGGTGCTGACAGCCATGGACAATCCATCGACGCAAGTCATAGTCAACCTGGTTGGCTTGCCGCTAAAAGACCGTCCGCCCTTCTTTTTTGAACTGCTGCCCCAACTTCAGGAACGGAGAAATCGAACGGGAAGACCCCATCGCGTCCTGGTTGACGAAACCCATCACTTGTTGCCGACGAAATGGCGTGCGACTGTGGCGTCAATGCGTGATCTGAAGGGCATGCTGTTCGTCACCGTGCATCCTGATCAATTGTCTCCTCATGTGCTTGACACGGTGGACATTGCGGTCGCACTCGGAGAACGGCCGGGCAGCACGCTACAGACGGTGGCGAACCATAAGGACTTGAGCTTGCCTCACGTTCCCAACGCTGAACTCAAGCCTGGTGAAGCACTATTGTGGCGAGTGGCGGCAGGACAATCTCCGGAAACGTTTATGATGACAGTTTCTCGCATGGAGCGCCGACGGCATCGGCGGAAGTACGCCGAGGGCGAACTTCCGCCTGAACGCAGTTTTTACTTTCGCGGCCCGGAGGGAAAACTGAATTTGCGCGCTCAGAACCTGATCATGTTTAGGCAGCTCGCGGACGGCGTTGATGATGCAACCTGGCTGCATCACTTGCGTAACAGAGACTATTCCCATTGGATGGAGACGGCCATCAAGGATCCGTCGTTGGCTCAGGTTGTCCACGATGTAGAGGACATGCCGGATCTATCCGCACACGAGAGCCGGCAGCGCGTGGCAAGCGCAATTGAAGAGCGGTATACATTGCCGGCCACGGGAGTGTGATGCTGTGCAGAAAGGCGGAACATGCGTGTGCTCTCAGGCATGATCGTTGGCTCGCTGGCCCTTCTGGTGAGTGCTTGTGCGGAGACTGAGCAAGGGAAGAGTTACTGGCTGCGTCATGCGGTCGTGACGCTCGCTCAGGCAGCGGAAATCGCTGAAACGAACGGTCCAGGGCGCGCAGTCGGGGTTGAGCTTGGTCAGTCGGGCAATCGCGTGTTTTACGATGTGGAAATCATCGACACGATGAACAAGTCACGACGTCTTCGGGTCGACGCTGAAACCGGCAAGATCGTCAAAGGAATGTAACCCTCTCATGCTCACCGAATCGGCGCCGGTGGGATGGGTTCCGGTTGCGGAGGAGGATTGGGGGTTGGTGGAATTGGAACACCCGGCGGGCGTGGAATAGGGGCGGGTGGAATCGGTTGCGGATCAACCTGCAACGCCGGCGGCCTCCACGAACTCGCTGGCTCACTCCACGACGGCACAATCAGCATGGCGCCCAGGGACAGAAGGACACCAGGAATCTGCCTCAACTGGGGCCATGCCTTCATGGTTCGATCCATTTTGCCCCCGATGATCCCGCCTGCGTTGCTAACTGTCGGTCAGCTTGCGCGCCGAATGTCGCGATAGGTCTCTGTACTCGTGGTCGACTCGACTAGCGATTCTTCCGGTGTGCCAATCAGGCCGCCGAGTGCTGATACCGCCAGACTAACGAGAGCCAGGCCGGACAACCAGAGCGCGAGCATTCCGAGACGCTCCACGGCTTCTGTTCCGACTGCCGTGGAACGCTGTTTGTCGCCTCGGATCGTATCTTGGATTGGCCCGAGCATGCCGATAGACGATTGCACGACGTCTCGCGCCGGCGCCGGATACATGCCAAACTTATTCACGAGAATGTTCATGGCGGCTTCCCGATCGAGTGCCGTCAGCTTGTCACGTAGTTCGATCACCGCCTGATCGCTGATCTCTTTCATGGGCTGCCTCTGCCTGGCACGTTCCGCTCTGCGATCGGCGTCCCGTGGGATCTCCCCTCCCTGCAAGTCCGGCTTGCCTGTCGCCTGAAGTACCGACTCTATCTCTCGGCGGAGATCGTCCACGGAAAGGTGAAGACTGCCCGCTGTCCGCGACACGGCAGTTGAAGCTGTGATCGAGAGACCCTGGCCCACGGTCTGCACGGTCTGCAGAGTCGTTCCAAAGACTGAAAACGCTCCACCGATCAGGGTGGCCATGGCCGTCGTTGTGATCCACGCGAATATCAACCAGTTGACGCCCCAAAGCACCACCGCGTGATAGACCCCGTCCGTGCGTTCGGCAGTTCCAGACAAGCGGGCAGTCATGTACGCGCCAAAAAATGCGGAAACAAGCATCGTGAGACCAGTCCAGACTGCTGTCCCAAGGGGCACGCCTTCGGCGGGACTTGGCTCGTGAAGGTCAACAGCCCAGGCACCTAACCCGAGACCAGCCAGGGTCAAGATCATTTGCACAGCCAGACCGACCGCCAATCCGGCAAATATGGCGCTCCATTTAATTCGGGGAGTCCCTATGGACCAGTGGGAAAAGGTTCGATCAATTTCCATGGTACGTTCACCTGCCGCAAATCCAAGACCGCGGATCAGGTGTCCCCTTCATGCGAACGCCTGGTACGCTGGGTGCGAACGCATCGCGTGAAGCGTCGGTTTGGGCAGCCTATCTATAGCCGAACGTATCAACGTCAACAACACGGCCCGGTCAAAGGGCTTTTCG
This sequence comes from Nitrospira sp., assembly GCA_035761525.1. Classification (GTDB taxonomy): domain Bacteria; phylum Nitrospirota; class Nitrospiria; order Nitrospirales; family Nitrospiraceae; genus Nitrospira_C. The sequence continues at coordinate 2,844 of DASTQY010000250.1, forward strand.
ACGATGGCATAGGCCGATTCGAATAAACTGTTCGGCGTCCGTTCGGTCAATAAGACATCACTGGTCGCGAGGATCACCGGCAATTCGGGCCACATCGCTTGGGCAAGGTCCAAGAGCTCCAAGCCGTCCATCTTGGGCATATGATAATCGGTGAGCAGGACGTCGTAGCGTCGCTTCTTCAGGGCATCGATGGCTTCCAATCCGTCGCATGCTTCGTAGACGTTGTAGCCTGTTTCCCTCAGAATCACACTCATGAGCGTCCGAACATCGTCGTCATCCTCAACGACGAGCACCCGCTTGCCGTACCCATCCATTGCAGAGCCTCCTTACAGGCATGTTGATGATTCGATTGAGCGAAGCAAGGTCCGGACCGAGATCTGGGCATGTCGAAAGCGAAATCGCAAATATTCTTGTGACTTCAGGAAGAGAAGTGAGGTCGTGCCGGACGCCCTGTCCGGGCGTGGACAACGTGTCCGTCTAACAAGGGAAGCCGAAATAACGAAGCTTTCTGAGGAGAGTTTTGCGATGGATGCCGAGAATCGTTGCAGCGCGGCCTAAATCCTGGTTGTGGGCCTCCAGTACTCGAAGGATGTGGTCCTTTTCCAATTCGGCCAGCGTCACCCAGCCGCGGGCTTGGGCAGCGGCTTGTACCGTCGCGCTTTGAATCGATTGCGGCAAATCTTCAGGGAAGATGACCGGATGAGGCGTCAGGGCCAAGGCGCGTTCGATGGCATGTTCGAGCTCGCGGATGTTGCCCGGCCACCAATACCGGGTCAGGAGGGCCATGGCCTCCGGGGAAATGCCTGTGACGGGAGGAGATTTTTTCCCACCATACATCTGGATGAAGTACTGCGTCAGCAGGGGGATATCTTCCGCCCGTTCACGCAGGGGAGGAATGTTGATCGTGACGACATTCAAGCGGTAATACAGGTCTTCGCGAAAGCTTCCCGCCTTTACCAGTTGCTCTAAATCCTTCTTTGAAGCGGCGACCATGCGCACGTCGATTGTCATGGGCGTGGTGCTCCCGACGCGCCGGATCTCCCGTTCCTGGATTACGCGTAGCAGCTTGCCCTGAAGAACGGGCGAGAGATCCGCAACTTCGTCCAGGAAACACGTCCCCAAATGCGCCTTCTCAAGCAAGCCTTTTTTTGAGGTGACGGCTCCGGTAAACGACCCTCGCTCGTGACCGAATAGCTCGGATTCCAGCAGCGTTTCCGCAAGTGAGCCGCCGTCGACCGCAACGAAAGGACCAGCACTTCGCGCACTGTTGGCATGGATGGCGCGGGCGATTAATTCCTTTCCTGTTCCGCTTTCGCCTTGGAGCAGGACCGTGCTTTCAGTATTGGCGACGCGTGCGATTGATTTATAGACCGACACGATTCCCGGACTGCTGCCTACCAGATTGTCGAAGCGGTAGCGATGTTTGAGCTGTTCCTTCAGCGCCTGGTTTTGGCGAGAAAGGTTCTTGTGCTCGAGGGCCCGACGAACCACCAGGCGAATGTCGTCGACGATAAATGGTTTGCTCAGATAGTCGAACGCTCCGGAACGAAGGCCGTCGACAGCGGTTTTCAAAGAGCCGTAAGCCGTCATCAAAATGACGGGCACGTCTTGATACCGCACGCGCAGCTCTGCCAGAAGGCTCATCCCATCAAGATCGGGCATATGAATGTCCGAAATAACGAGATCAGGCGGCCGGCTGTTAATCTTATCCAGGGCAATTTTTCCGTCGGCGGCGGTGTCGACATTGTAGCCTTCCTTGGAGAGGATCTCCCGAAGCAAGGTCACCGTTTCCTCATCGTCATCGACGACTAGAATGTTGGCAGGGTCGTCCATCAAGGTGTTCCTTTATCAACGGCCGGTAAATGAATAGTGAACGTCGTCCCTTTGCCCGGTTCGCTCTCGACGGTGATACGGCCATCATGCGCTCGCACCGTTTCCTGCACAATAGCCAGACCAAGACCCGTTCCGCGACCAGCCTGCTTCGTTGTGAAGAACGGTTGGAAGATTTGCGCTGAGTGGTCCGGCTTGATGCCGTGACCGGTATCGGCGATTTCGACGGCCACTCCGCCCGCGTGATGTATGCCTCGGCCGACGGTGACCGGTTCGATACTCGCCGTCCGAAGACACAGCGAGCCGCCGTTAGGCATAGCTTGAAGCGCATTTTCAATGAGGTGGTTAAAGGCTTCGAGCATGTGTTGGCGATCCGCCTCAACCGGCGGAAGTTCGGGAGCCAATTCCGTAATGCACGCCACGTGCTGGCGTTCGCATTCAGTCCGAAAGAGACTGGCACACTCCCGCAGGCATTCGTTGATGTCGATTTTCGTCCGTACCGGTGGAGCACGTCGCGTATAGAGCAGCAGATCCTGGATGATCCGAGACGTGCGCTCGATTTGCGCTTCAACCGTCTGCAGTCGCCCCCGGACTTTTGAGGGGAGTGATAAATCTTCCATGAGCAGCTGCACGTGCCCCGACAACGCGGTCAGCGGCGTGCCTATCTTATGAGCCACCGTCGCGGCAAATTGTCCGATCGCCGAAAGGCGCTGCGCCCTCGCCGCCGCGTGTTGGGCGGCAGACAGTAATTCATTGGTGCGGGCGAGAGCTTCGTTCTTCGCGCGCAGCTCTTCGCTCGTACTTCGCAGTTCCGCCTCAGCCTGTTTCCGGTCGCTGATATTGCGAACCACGACCGCTAAGCCGGAAATGGCGCCATCGGACCCCCTGACGGCAAATGCATGGACATTCAACCATTCAGCTGACAGTCCATCCTGACGGGAAATTGTCTCGTAGACCAACGGTTTACCTGTTTCCCGGAGCTCTTCGAATTGCGCAGGCGGCAACCCCAGAGATGCCCAGAGCGATGGGGGCGGCTCGGGACTCAGCAAGGCCTCCCGCGAACGACCGGATAAGCGAACGAACGCGTCGTTGACCTCGAGGAGCCTGCCGTCGAACGTCGCATAGGCGATGGCATCGTGTGACGAACGGAAGATGCTCGTGAAGCGCTCTTGCACCTCGTGCAGCGCCGCTTCTGCTCGAGCGCGTCCGTGCTGCTCGAGAAGCAGGCGGTAGCGACCTTCGCTCTCCCGTAAAGCCTCTGCCATCCGACGGTGCTGAAGGAGAAACAACCCCGTGAACAGCAGCACGATGAGGCCCAAGCCTCGGTTGATCACCGCCAATTCGTATGAAATCCCCTCCTTCGAATCAAGCACGCCTACAAGCAGCAGTCCGCTGCTAATGGCCAACGCCAGGCCGGTGTACTGCGGCAGTAGCTGGGTCGTCAGCACGACGGGAACCAGATACAGCATCCACACCGCTACCCCGAGTGGCAAGAGCCGGTCGGCGGCGAACGTCGCCATTGTCACGGTGAGAAGGAGCACAATCGTGATCAAGAGTCTGCCGCGTTTATCGAGGGCTTGTCCTGGGTACTCGTCAATCATGTTCCTGTCTCGTTCGGGACAAGTTGTCCCGTGGCTCGCTCTGGTTCCGCAGTCTCGTACACTGACTCAATCGGAATTCTTCGCCATATTTTCAACCATGTAGGAGGAAATTTCATGCGTGGCAGCCTTTGTGCTTCTAACACTGAAACAGGAAGGGCGGAAACCGACGCCGCCTGACAACCAACCTCTATCCAAGGAGATGCGAGCATGAGTTGCGAGCGATGCGGAGGTTTCAAGGTATTCGACTACTTCGACGGCCCTTTTCACTGCAGCGGCTATCGTTGCATCAATTGCGGGGCAATCACCGATATGCGGATCGCCATGTCCACGCAAACTCGGACAGTCGTGCCTCCCAGGCGGGTGAAGACCGCTCGTCGTCCTTCATTTGTCGCGCCCGAGTCTGGGGCTGCTCATCCGGGTCAGATTGAAAACCAGCCATGAATCTACACCGCGACCCGACCGTGCCGGTTGCTGTCTTGCGCCGGCACGACGGAGGGTCCCCGAGCTGAACAGTTTTGAAACCAGTAAAGACGTGAAAGAAGTCTTCGGAATCATCGCTTTCATGTGAAGCCTCCTTTCCGATCCTACCGATTAACCGAACAATCTAGGCCAGTGTCCTCGAAGACTAGGGGGGAGTATACTGGGATAACCCCTAGGCCTAACTTCTCAGGTGCAGGACGCTCTTCGTCAGTGCAAGCCCTTTCAAAAATGCAGTCCAACCACGGCGCGGAACGGAATCGAAGCGATCGATTGTCCGGCCAGAGAACTGCGAGCATTCTGCAAAAGGTTTTCACCGCCCGCTCCTCCCATAAGGCCCACCGACGCAGATGACCCGGGGGAGGTGAAACAAGCTGATCGGCATGACAGGCCAGCAGCCGGAAGCCGAACGACTCTGTGAGGCGTTCGAGCTGCTCCGCAGAGTACCCATACAGGTAGGGAAATGTCAGGAGATTGTTACAGGCCATTGCGCCTTCTAGCAGTCGGCGGAATACTTTCGGCAAACGAGGCCGCATAGCTATACCCCACTCGAAACATGCCCCGTTGGGGACCCGCACGACGAGCAGGCCGCCGTTGCGCATCAACGGTAACAACCGTTGAAGCAGTTTCCGAGGGTCGGGGAGCTGGTCAAATGTGTTCCAGATTACAACTGCGTCGAATGAGGCCGGAGGCAGTTGGGCCGCCTCGAGCGTTCCTTGGAACACCGGTAGCCGATGCCGACGGCAAAATGAAGCGACGTCATGACCCGGATCCACACCGAGCATGTCCCACCCTCGCAGCTGTCCTTCAAACAGGAAGCCACCGACAAAGCTGCCGATTTCCAACACGCGGGGCCTGCCCCTGCGGCCAACCTTTTCAAGATGCCGCGCAAGGATGTCTGCTTTGCGACGTGCCCAAGTTTGCTGTGCCGTAAACTCTGCCTGCAAATAGGTCTCGTCATAGGCTTCTGTTTCATATGCCTGAGTGACTGTATCGGCGCGAGGACGAGGATTTCGGAAGAGGAGCCCGCAATCCATGCAGGCAACGATGGCGGTTGCATAATCCTGGGTGAAGTTTACGCGATCCGTGGCAGTGGCAGCGTTTTGTTGGGACCAGCGACAGCGGTAGAAGCGTTCGAGAAACCTCTGCTGCGAGAGAACATCTTCCCGAGAGCACACCAGACGGCTGCGTCTGGACCCGCAAAGCCCGCACCCTACGTGCACCCGCGGCTGTTCCTCGAGATCGAGGTCATCGGTCTTGGCCTGGGGTTGAGCGCTGTTCATTGGTCCCATCTCCGACGCGAGGAGCGTCACGCGTCTTCCCACAACTCTATGAGGCAGCCACTGGGGCGCCAACTGGGTAGAACCCAAGATGAACTCCAGTGAAAGGAACGCTGCAGCTTCGAAAAAAAAGATCATGTGAGGAAAGAGTCGTTCAAATGAAAACTAGGGTACTACCTAGTAGGCTCCCCAAAGAACTCGGCGTACGGTCCTGGCTTGGCTAATCTGTCCCATCGA
>DASTQY010000251.1:0-18827 GCA_035761525.1 Nitrospira sp.
AGTGAAGACGTGAACCGTTAACCGTGAATTCCAAGAAAGACATATTGCGGTTCACGACTCACGATTAACGACTAACGACTAACGAGCCAATGCATATCACCAGACGCCTCACCAGACAGATACAAGTCGGCAAAGTGAAGATCGGCGGCGACGCGCCCGTCTCCGTCCAGTCGATGTGTTCGACCGATACGAGAGATGTGACGGCGACGATCGAGCAGATCCAGCAGCTCGAGGCCGTCGGTTGCGAAATAATTCGAGTGGCGGTGCCGGATGTGGAAGCCGCCGCGGCCCTTCCCCGCATCAAAGCGGCGATGACGGTGCCGCTCATCGCGGACATCCATTTCGACCATCGCTTGGCCTTGAAGGCCGCTGAAATCGTCGATTGTGTCCGCATCAACCCCGGCAATATCGGCGCGTGGTGGAAGGTAGAGGAGGTCATTAAGGCGGTGAATGCACGTGGCATCCCGCTGCGGGTCGGTGTAAACGGCGGATCGCTCGAGCGCCCTCTGCTCGACAAATATGGCTGGCCCTCCCCTGAAGCGCTTGCCGAATCGGCGCTCAATGCGGTGCACGCATTGGAAGATGTAGGTTTTACCAATCTAAAAGTGTCTCTCAAGGCGTCTGACGTGCATCACGCGATCGATGCCTACTGGCTTTTCGCCCATCAATCCAATTATCCGTTGCATATCGGCATCACGGAGGCCGGGACGGCGATGACGGGTGCGGTGAAATCGTCTATCGGCCTTGGCTACCTGCTTTCGCAGGGAATCGGCGACACGCTGCGTGTGTCGTTGGCGGCAGATCCGGTGGAAGAAGTGAAGGTCGGATTTGAAATTCTCAAATCGCTGGAGCTGCGCCATCGCGGCATCAATGTGATTGCCTGCCCGACCTGCGGCCGCGTCGAAATCGATGTCGTGCGAATGGCCAATGAGTTGGAGAAGAAGCTGAGTCACATTAAGACGCCACTGAATGTCTCCGTGCTCGGGTGCGTCGTCAACGGCATCGGTGAAGGCAAAGAAGCCGATATCGGCATTGCGGGTGGTGAGGGCAAAGGCATTCTGTTCAAGAAGGGCAAGCTCGTCCGGAAAGTGCCCATGGAAGAATTAATGGACACTCTCATCCACGAGGTGGAACTGCTCGCCAAAGAGAAAGAAGCTGAAAGCTCCGGAGAGCCGCTCTCCGCCTCGTCCGAAGGTTGGGAAGCGTTGCCCGCACAGCCTGACCGGCCAGCAGGAAAAGAGATCCCTGTTCTGTCCAACAAGCGCTGACGACTTGTGGTAATTGCGTAGGTAGAGGCTCTAGACGGCGTCTATGGCGTCAATGTGGATCCGGCGGGAGCCGCCACGAGGCCGTAAGTCTCGGGCGTGTCCGCTCTAGCCACCCATCCCATCGCCAGACTATAATGATTTCCCCCGGGGCGCCGTACCCAAGTGGCTAAGGGAGCAGTCTGCAAAACTGCGATGCAGCGGTTCGAACCCGCTCGGCGCCTCCAAACCGCACTTCGTGCGTGCCGGCGGCTCTTCAGGCGCAGCCTTCTTCATTGAGCCGACGGATGACACCGCAAGTGTTGCTTGTTTGTATGTGTGCAGTTAAATGACAGAGCTTGCTCGTTCCGCTGCGTTCGATCAAATCGCAGCGGAGAGGGTACTTTGCCACAAGTAGGCTCTAAATCTTCAATTGGTGCGTGCCGGCGGCTCTTCAGGCGCAGCCTCCTTCATTGAGCCGACGGATAACACTGCGGGCGTCTGTCTTTGAGGACGCCATCTTCGAAAAATTGACGACCCGATGATGGAGTGTTAGAATCCGCAGCGTTTACAATCAACCAGCCCACCGGCGGCTCGCCGTCGTGACCGTTCCTATCTAAAGCGTTGGAGTTCAGTCATGGCTGTTCCGCTTTCGCAAATGTACACGGTTGCCAGCTATGTCCTCACCCAGAAATTCAAAGGGGTGAAGCGATATCCCTTGGTCCTCATGCTGGAGCCTCTCTTCCGTTGCAATTTGGCCTGCGCCGGATGCGGCAAGATCCAATACCCCGACCACGTCCTCGATAAACGTCTGACACCCGAACAATGTTGGGCGGCAGCCCAGGAATGCGGCGCACCGATCGTCAGTATTCCCGGCGGCGAGCCGTTGATCCATCCCGATATGGCCAAGATCGTCAAGGGCCTCGTCGCCCAGAAACGCTATGTCTATCTCTGTACCAATGCGATTTTGCTCGAGCGCAAGCTCGATGAGTATCAGCCCTCCAAGTATCTCACGTTCAGTATTCACATGGACGGCTTGAAAGACGAACATGATCTCGCCGTGTGTAGAGATGGCGTGTATGAAGTCGCCGTGCGGGCGATCCGAGCGGCACTCAAGCGCGGGCACCGGGTCACGACCAACACCACCTTATTCGACGACGCGAATCCGGAGCGTGTGAGAGCGTTCTTCGACGAAATGATGGCGTTGGGTGTCGAAGGCATGATGATCTCGCCCGGGTACAGCTACCAAAAGGCGCCAGACCAGCAACACTTCCTCAAGCGCGCCAGGACGAGAGAGCTTTTCTCGAAGATTCTCCGTAAGCCCAAGCGGGGTTGGCAGTTCAACCAATCGCCGCTCTTTCTGGATTTCCTGATGGGACGACGGGACTATCAATGCACGCCGTGGGGGAACCCTACCTATAACGTATTTGGATGGCAAAAGCCGTGCTATCTCCTGCAGGAGGGCTACGCCAAGACGTTCCGTGAACTGATCGAGACCACCCCGTGGCAGGACTACGGCACGAACAAGAACGAGAAATGCGCTGACTGCATGGTGCATTGCGGCTATGAGGCGTCGGCCGTCGAGGATACATTTGGAAGCCTGTCAGGCTTCGCGCGAACGGCCAAGTTGACCCTCCTGCCCACTTCCCGATAACCCTCGAGCAGCAGCGTTCAACTTTCGAACATCGTGCTTTTATGGCAACGCTTCACGGGCGGAGAGGTAAGAGCTATGACCGATACAAAAGATCACACTCCGGCAGGCGACGGTTCACTGGAAGGACGGGTTTTTCGACCATCGTCCTCTGCCGAAACTGCCGAAGCCGTGGAACTGGCGTTTGATTACAGGGGCGATGTGACGCTTGAGCTCAAATCCGGTGAGACGCTGACGGGCTATTTGTTTAATCGCGACCATGTGGCTGCAGATCCGTGGATCGAAGTTTTCCCCGCGGCCGATCCTGACCCCCGCCGAATTGCCTATCGCGATATTCTGTCAATTGAATTTACGGGCATGGACACCGCCAATGGTAAATCGTGGGAGACCTGGGTCTCCAAGAGACAGTCCGACCGACTGGCAGAAGCCGCACGAGTAGAAGCAGACGCTCGCACCCGGGGCCATCTATAGCACGGAGATGCCGGTCCCACTGAGCACGATTTCTCCCGCGTCTCCTCTTTCTCTCCGCACTTATCCTGGCGCATCTCAAGGCTTGCGTCGTCCGTCCGGCCGGGCGCTCTCGTTGACAACCAGGAGGCCCTATGCTAGAAACATCGGCCTCAAAACTGGGGAAGCCTGGCGTGGTGAGGCGTTTTGTTGTTTGAAACCATTGCGCGAGCGGCAGGAACGCGTTCCAGTTTGAGGGATGCAGGGCCAGGACGGAGAAGACTGAGGGTCGTAGCGGTCGTCGTGTGTCTGGCTGCTGCGTTTCCATCGGTCGGTTCGGCGACGCATGAAGCCGATCATCGTTTTACCGTCGAAGGATTCGTCTGTGGCTCTGACGGAAAGGCGATTTCCGATACCGACGTCCTTGTCAAAGACACCAAGATCTCTTATGGCCAGGTCGTGAAGACCGACGGAGACGGGTACTACAAGGCGACGTTCCATCTGCACAACGAAAATCTCGGAGATGCGCTCCTGGTTGAGGTCAAGGGTGAACAGCAGAATCATAGGGTCCAGTTCGACCCGAAGGACCTGGAGTCTGAGCGTAAAGTTCAAATTCATTTTGGAACCGGCTGTGTCCGCGATGTGAACAACCCGCCTACGTGGGTGTGGTGGGGATTAGGAGGAACGGCAGCCATCGCGATAGGGGCCGTCGGGTTCAGCAAAATCGCAAGGACACGGCGCAAACAGGGGCAGAAACGAGGCAAGTCGCAGGGCAAAAGAAAGCATTAACACCGATGGCGGTCCGTGGGGCTGATGGCACCTCGCCGGATCGGTCAAGGATGTGGCGAGGGTCCGTGCGCGTAGCTTCCGGGATCTTGAGGTATCGGCGCTTTGCTGGAGTCCAGGCACTCCCGTTAAAGCGTTTTTTTTCGTCTGAAATCATATAAGGAGTGAAAACCGTTATGACGCAATCGAGAACGCTGCAGTCATTGCTAATGGGGCTGGGGTTGATCATGAGCGGGTGTGGGGAAAGCGGCGAGGGACCGGTGGTTCCTCCCCCCCCGGCGCCTGCGGAATATGCCGATAAGCACATGCCCGCCGACTGGTGGGGGGATGCGGCCAAGGTGGAAGAAGGCCGCAAGCTGTTCATTGGTGAAACGAATCCTGACGTGAACTGTGCCAGCTGTCATGGCAAGGATGGCAAGCCTGTCAAGGCCGGAGCCCGCGATTTCCGCAATGGAGAGCGCATGAAACTCTACTCGGATTCCGTGTGGTTCTGGCGGATTTCCGAAGGCGTACCCAATACCAAGATGAAGGCCTGGAAGAGCAAGCTCTCGGATGAAGACCGCTGGAAGTTGGTCCTGTTCGAGCGCAATTTCGGATTGGCCGGGAAAAAATGGGACGACGGAAAAAAGGAATGGGCGGACGCAGGCAACATTGCAGTGGCCCAAGTCAACGCGGCCAAGTAACGGCTCGACTGCATTATCCTAACCGGATTCGTGGAGGAGGGCGGCGAGACTTATGAAAACATGGCAGCGCGGTTTGTTGGCTTGCTGTGCGCTTCTGGCGCTGTTCGGGGGAGCGGCCTTTGCGCAGACTTCTGGCGCGCCGCCGGTTGAGTTTCCGTATACGGGCAACCGGACTGCGGTCTGGATCGTTGCTCAACTCCACATCTTGTTTGCCGCATTCATCCTCGGCGCACCGATCTTCGTCGTCATTTCCGAATGGCTCGGATATCGGAAGCATGATCCTCGCTACGACCGCCTGGCCAAGGAGGTCATGAAGGTTACGGTCATTCTTTACAGCATGACCGCCCTGACCGGTGGCTTATTCATCTTCGTCTTGCTGGCGACCTACCCGCAGTTCACGACCTGGCTGATCAATCACTTCTTTCTGGTATTCGCAGTCATTTATCCGCTCCTCTTCATCGGAGAGACCATCCTTCTCTACATGTATTTCTATTCGTGGGATGCCTGGAAAGGTGACAAGAAGGCCAGGCATATCGCGCTTGGCGTCCTTCTGAATTTGATCGGCACGATTACTCTGTTCGTGATCGACGGTCCGACGTCATTCATGAACACGCCGGTCAAGGCCGAAGGCATTTCGCCCGCAGAGTTTCTCGCTACGGCAAGCCTCTGGGACAAGATCTATAACTACAGTTGGATGCCGATGAATTTGCACCGGCTCGTCGGCAACGTGACGTTCGGCGGCTTCATCACCGGTCTCGTGGCGGCCTATATGTACATGGCGTCGAAGAAAGAAGAGGATCGGGCATATTACGATTGGATGGGATTTGTCGGAAATCTGATCGGCGTCGGCGCCCTCTTGTTTCTGCCCTTTATGGGCTATTTACTGGCGTACGAGCTGTGCGATTACGACGCGTCGATTTGTCCGTATATGATGGCGGACCAGCTCTCAATGTTTTTCGAAATGCAAGGCGCAATGGTCGGGCTTCTCTTCCTGGCGAGCAATTACTACATCTGGCTCAGCATGAAACGGATCGAGGGAGTAGAACGGGTCCGGATGACCATTTTTGCGCCCGTAGTCATGGTGGCGCTCCCCTTTGTCATGACGTGGGCATGGACCATGTTCCCCGTGCCGGATCCTCGTTCGCTTGCCATCCTGGTCCCACTGGCTCTCTTGCCGGTCGTGCTCGGCCGGTTCATTCCGCTGACCGTGTCGTCCCGAACCGTCATCAAAATCGGGTTCTTGATGGTCGTGGTCGGCGACGCCATCTGGTTGACCCCCCACGGATTCGTTCCCACGGGCGCTAAGCTGGTGGCTGAGCTGGAACTGCCCTCGGATTGGAACTTCCTGGCGCTCATGCCGGCGAAGAACTCGGCGGCCTTCACCTTGGTGTTTGTGACGGTCGTGAACTACATTATCTATAACCGGGCCATCAATCAGGGCACGATCGTCTGGGGGAAGATTGATTTCGTATCACAATTCGTCCTGGTGTTTCTCGCGTTCACGTCAATTTGGACAATGGGCTTGATGGGGGCAGTCCGGTCACTGTTACGAAAATATTTCCATACTTACAATCTACTGCCGGATTTCACCTCAGAGTCCTTCACCCCGACGTTATCGTATTCCGCCTGGTGGATCACCGCGATTACTGTGGCCTTTTACGTGGTGGTGAGCTTCGCCATCTTCGTCACGCTGAGACCGACAGAGGCGAAGAGCCATGCACCAGAAGGCACTCCAGCCCCCGCTGGAGCCAAGTAAGTCGGGTCGAACCTTCATGCAAGCAAAAGGATTTCTATGGGGAACATGATCAAGAAGGTGGTCGTGGGATTGATCGTCGGCGGGGTGCTCGTCGGCATCACGAGGGCCCTGGAATTCCCGACAGTGTTTCAGTGGATGTTCTTTGCCTATGCGATCCTCGGGACCGCCGTGTTTGTCCTCCTCGATGCGCCGTCTCTCAAGCCGGTCGGCGGGGTCAAAGCCCTTGGCGCGCTCGTAGTGTTTTACATCGTGCTGTGCGTCGTCTACATTGCAGGCGCGTCTCTCTGGCCGCAGTACGATCCGGAAGACGAAAAAGGAAAGATTGAAAAAATTCTGAAGCCTAAACGCGCGGCCACGGAACAGGGAAAGGCCGAAGAATTGCTGGCCCGGGCGAAGGCGCTCGATGAGCAGGCAAAAGCCCTGGCAGCGAGGATCAAGGCGTTGGGCGGTGATCAGGCACCTGGAGCGCAGGCCGCGGGCGGTGCCGGTACCCCGCCATCCACGACCGGCGCCGCCGGCGGGGACCTCCTCAAGATTGGGGAAGACCAATGGCAGCTCCAGGAGTGCTACAACTGCCACAAGCTTCGCGGCGAGGGTGGGAAAAAACGCGGTCCGGAGCTCGACAATATCGGCAACCTGCTGACCGTCGACGACATCAAGCAGAAGATCCTCGATCCCAAGAGCTGGATGGCGGAAGGCTTCGAGAAAGAGTACGAAAAGGGCAAGATGCCCGACAAGTACAAGGATCTCATGGAAGAGCAGGACGTGGTTGCGCTCGCCTCGTGGCTGGTCACTTTCAAGAACACCTCGGTCAACACGCCGAAGCCGATCAAGAAGAAGTAAGCAGAGGCATATGCAACCGCAACTGAAATCGAAGGTCCGCTGCACAGACCGCGAAATCGGAGAGGTGACGAAGGTCATCGTCGATCCGCTCTCGCATCAGATCAGCCACATTGTCGTCTCCATGAACGGGAGTGGCGAGCGGCAGGTCGCGATGGCTCTCGTACAGACCGTGACCGACAGTACGGTGCAGCTACGCAACACCTCCTCGGAAATCGTGGCGCTCCCGCCGTTCAACCGGGCCGAATATGTCAGTACGCACGAAGTCGAAATCGCCCATTTGGAAGACAAGCTGCATGTGACCCCGGGCGAAGTCCTGGTGCCCTTCCCTGAATTGGAAAAGAACGTCAAGCGCCGTACGTTCTTCATGAATTTTACCCATGCCATCGGATTCTTGATTGGGCTGCCGATCGCGTTTCCGATCCTCCGTTATCTCATGAAGCCCATGTATGCACCGTTTGACAACGCATGGCTTAAGATTGGTAACGTCGGGAAGATCAAGTCCGATGACATCGGCGTCCAGTTCAAATACAAGAAGAAGGTCAAAGAAGCGTATCTGCCCGAAGCCGAGGTCGAAAAGAACATCTGGATTTTGAAAGCCACCCCCGCGGTGCTCGAGAAGGTCTACCAGGGCAAGGATATGGAATTCCGTGACGCGACGGGGAAACCGGTCTGGACGAATAAGAAAGACATCCCCTATATCGCCTTTTCGGGCAAGTGCCCGCATCTGGGCTGCGGGTACAAGTGGCGGAAGCATAAAGTGCTCGGCCAGGTCTTTCTCTGCCCCTGCCACTTGAGCATTTACGATGCGTCCGGCAAGGTGCTCGATGGCCCGGCGCCTCGACCGCTTGACGCGCTGCCGATCAAAGTCTCCGCAAGCGGTGAAGTTCAAATCATCGACATGGAATTCAAAGCCGGCACGAAGTCCCAAATACGGATTGTTTAAATGGCACAGTCGTCGCTCCCTAGTACCGAACCCACCGTGATCGAGAAAGTCGTGGCCTTCGTCGACGAGCGCATCGGCTTGAAGCAGATGCAGGCGAAGATGCTCAACGAGCCGGTCCCAGGCGGCTCCCGTTGGGCCTACGTGTTTGGCTCCGTGCTGTTGTTCATTTTCATCATGCAGGCGGTCACGGGCATTCTCTTGATGTTCTATTACGTGCCGACCGCCGATCACGCGTATGCGAGCACGCAGTACATCATTCATGACGTGGATTACGGCTGGTTCCTCCTGAGTTACCACTTCTGGGGGTCCACCGCCATGGTCGTCTGTGTCTTTGCCCACATGTCGCAGGTCTTTCTCTGGGGCGCCTACAAACCTCCTCGCGAAATGATCTGGCTGGTCGGCCTGGCGCTGTTCGGCATCGTCATGGGGTTCGGGTTCACCGGCTACCTGCTTCCGTGGGATCAGCGCGCCTACTGGGCCACAACCGTCGGCGTGGAGATCATGGACAAGACCCCGCTGGTCGGGGATTTCATGGCCCGATTCCTCAAGGGCGGTCCGACGCCGGGCCAAATGACCCTCAGCCGGTTCTTTGTCATCCACGTCATGATCCTGCCGGCTGCCCTCATGGGGCTTGCGGGCCTTCATCTGTTCCTGTTCCGAGCGGCCGGCCCGGCCGGTCCCTTTCGCGGGACGCCGGAAGAAATCCGCGCGAAGACCGATTACTTTTTCCCACGGCAAGTCTGGAAAGACATCGTCGGAATGGCCGTGGTCTTCGCCAGCATCTGTGCCTTGGCCTTTTGGGAACCGGTCGTGCTGCTGGAAGAAGCGACACCCGACCCTGGCGAATACCATCCGGAACCCGAATGGTACTTCTTGTTCTTGTTCCAGTTGTTGCGCTTGAAAGTATTCGCCGGTGAGTTCGGCCAGTTCCTTGGCGCCATCGCGTTGCCCGGCGCATTTATGGCCCTGCTGGCCGCGTTGCCGTTTATCGATCGCGATCCCGAACGGAACATCTTCAAGCGTCCGATTGCCCTCATTAGCTGGATTGCGGTGATGACGGCGATTCTTCTGTTTACGGTGTCCGCGATCATTAACCGCGAATTTCTGGATTAAGTGCGGCGCGAGCCGGCCTTATCAATCATATGAGCGACGACTCTCTCTCTCCCACGAAAATCGGCCTGGGTATTCTCTGGTCCGCGTTTTGGACGGCTCTGCCGATCAAGCTGGCCTTTGCCATCGTGTTCATGGCTATGGATTTAATGCATTTGGAAAACAGGCTGGGTGTGGCCTTCCTTATGCTATTGGCGAGTCCCGTGACCGTCTTTGCGCTGCCGATCATCTCCATGGGTTTGGAGTCGCACATCGGCGAAGGCGCGGGCATCGCCATCCTTTTTCTGCTGGCGATTCCCGTCGATATCTGGGCTCTTGGACTCGTGGGTCGCACCTATTTCCTCGAGAAATTCCGCAAGGAGCCGCCCGATGGGCTCGGACTGACGCTGTGGTGGAAGTCCGCTGCTGTCGGCGCGATTGTCTTGCCCATCATCTGGTTCCTCGTCAGTACGGTGACCTCCACGGCGATTTCGATGGCCCATTCGCTTTTGGATATGGAGATCTTCAAGGGTATTCCGGTGGCCGAGCGGATTAGCGTCGAGCTGACCCTGTGGGGGAGCGTGTCGGCCATTGTTTTGCTCGTGCTGTTGCTCATCGGCGTGTCGCTCGTCGGCCGGATCATTCGCGGCACCGCAGAAGCCGCCCGCCCGGTGGCCGAAAACTATCAGAGCATCGTCACACGCTGGGATTTGATGCGTGTACCGGCAGATCAAGGCCTGACGCTGACGGCGCTGACGCTCGGCGGCGTGGCTCTCTCGGTCCTGTTTTGGGCGTCCCTCCCGGTGACCACTCCGCATCCGCACGAGTGCTGCAAGAAACCGGACGTCAAGGCCGAGCCGCCGTTCAAGCCGGTAGAGGCCCTCAACAAAGATGAAAAGATGATGGCACAGTTGGAACTTCAAGTAAGCGCATTGGAGAAGCAGATGGCCCAAGCCGAGAAGGACAAAGGCAAGGGAAAGCCGAAAGCCGCGAAAGAGGCCGCTCCTCCTGCGCCCAAGAAACCGTAATCGTGCTTCACAGGATGAGGTGAGTACCATGCGACACCAGGGCGGACATCTACAGCGATTGCTCCGGGCTCTTCGCCGTCAGGGGGGATGGCTTCCAGCGTGGGTGTTTGCAGCGGGCCTGCTGGCCGTGCCCGCACTCGGGCTCGCGGCGGAGGGGACGTCGGCCGGTCCGGCGGAGTATCGAGATATTCCAGGCATCGGTAGCCGGAACATTGTGTGGGTCATCGCTCAGCTCCATTTGCTGTTGGCGGGTTTCGTCCTCGGCGTTCCCATCTTCGCCTGGCTCTGCGAAATCGTCGGTTGGAAAAGCGGCGAGAAACGGTACGACAAGCTGGCCAAAGAGTTTACGAAACTGCTGACCTCCTCCTACGCGACGACCGCACTCTTCGGCGGAATCCTGTTGTTCCTGTTGATCGGCTTCTATCCCAAACTCATGAACTATCTGACCGATATCTTTTTCCCCTCCTTCGTCTTTTACTGCATCCTCTTCCTGCTCGAGACGGCCACGCTCTATCTTTATTGGTATGGCTGGGACGCCATGCAGGATGGAGGGAAAAAGACCTTTCACATTTTTCTCGGGTTCCTACTGAATCTCTTCGCCTTTTTCATCATGATCGTGCCGAACTCCTGGGCGACATTCCAAGCCAGTCCTGTCGTCATTGCGGAAGGAACGGATATCCAGCGAGCCTGGGCGGCGACCTGGAATCCGACCTGGTGGCCGGTGAACATCCATCGCCTGATTGCCAACGTCGTCCTCGGCGGCTACATCTGCGGCGCCTATGCCGGCATCCGGTATCTGGCCGCCCGAAACGCCGAGGAACGGGATCACTACGACTGGATGGGCTATGTCGGAAACTTCATCGGCGTGTTTGGTCTCCTGCCGCTTCCCTTTGCCGGGTAGTGGTTGATGCGGGAGATCTACCAGTACAACCAGCAGATGGGCATCACGCTCATGGGTGGATTTCTCTCCTGGCTGTTCATTTTGCAAGCGATGCTGATCGGGGTGCTGTTCCTTGGTTCGAACTATTATTTTTGGCTCGGCATTACCCACCGGATACCCGGTTCCGAAGGACAGTACAAAAAACCCATCATGACGATGTTGGTGATCTTGTTGTTATGTCTTGGTGTCTGGATGACGCCGCACTCGCTGGTGGCGAGCTTAGAGGAAGCCCGCAAGATGGGCGGCACGCACCATCCGCTGCTCGGGGTGTTCGGCGTCATGTCCGCCAAGATGACCGTGGCCAACCTGATGATCCTGGTGACGTTCATGAGCTTCATCATGTATTGGCGGGCCGGCAAGCAGGAAACGGCGACCTGGGCCAAGGTCGCGCGGTCGGTCATGGGGGCGGTGCTCGTGCTGGCGGGCATCGCGGTGATCATCCTTGGCGTGTGGGGTTACTTCGTCCCCGCCATCATCCGCATCAATTACTTCTCGACTTCCCAAGTGTTGATCGTCCTGTTTGTGATGTTGACGATCACGCCGCTCACGGCGCTGTTACTCAAGAGCGCGAGAACGACCACCGAAATGGTGTGGGGCCGAATGCCTCCGCGTGCCGGCTATGCGCTCGTGCTCAACGCGGTCATGGTGATCCTGCTGATGACCCTGATGGGGTATGCCCGCTCGTCGTCGCGCGTCCACTGGCATATTTACGGAGTCATGCGTGACTCCTCGCAATATGCTTTTTCGCCGGCGCTCGGCTATGCGGCGGCCTTCATGGCGCTCAATACGTTCTTGTTTTGCATGCTGGTGGCGTTCATCTTCTGGGTCGCCACGATGGGAGACAAGGGCAAAGCGGGGCACGGCGCGCCCAAAGGGGAATTGCCACACGGCATGCCGGCCATGGCCGGCGGGGCTCCGCATCACATGGACCAGCGGTCATGAGGGTGATGGGGTCATACACCACTACTAACTCGGGGTCACTATGAGTGAAGTCGTCGTGCTGCAGTTGATCGGTCTGACGGTCGTCGGGATGGGCATCGTCATTTTGCTGTTCGTCCGGGCTCAGTTTGCCCGGGTCATCGGATTCGTAGCCATCGTGCTGGGACTCTTCGCGCTGGTGGCCCTGGCCGTTCCCCAGATGGCATCGCTGCCGCCCGCCGAAGAAAAATTCGATATCGCGACCGTCAAGACGCCGACGGACATGGCAGCGATTGGTCAGAAAATCTTCTTCAGTAAGGGACAATGTGCGCTCTGCCATTCCATCGGCCCGAGCGAGTCGGCCAGGTGCCCGGATTTGAAGGGGATTGGCTCCAAGCTCAGCCGCGAATTCATTTTCGAAAGTCTGACGCAACCGCAGGCCTACATCTATCTGGATTACCGTCATGAAGGGCCGCCCAAGGAATATCCTGCTCGGATGCCCTACATTAATAAGAACCCTATCGGACTCACAAAGAACGAAATCCTGTCGGTCATCGCCTTTCTCCAGCAGATGAGCGGTGAGCCGATCTCGGTGAGTCCTTCAGAGCTTGAAGTGCCGGGACAGGCGCCGAAGGCGCCGGTCAAGGCCGAGGACGCTGCGCCGGTCGCGGTCGCACACGCACGTTGAGGAGGCGCCCATGGGTTCGTTGACCAAACCACTCATTCTTGTCGTCGTCATTTATCTGTTGTTGAAGTTCGTCGTGCCGAACATCCCCGGATCGGCACCGTTGCCCTCGAGCCTGATTTTT
Organism: Nitrospira sp.; assembly: GCA_035761525.1. Classification (GTDB taxonomy): domain Bacteria; phylum Nitrospirota; class Nitrospiria; order Nitrospirales; family Nitrospiraceae; genus Nitrospira_C. The sequence continues at coordinate 13,138 of DASTQY010000251.1, forward strand.
CTGTACCTGATGCTGACGGTGGCGGGCATCGTCATCTACTACACGATGAGCGGCGAATCGAAGGACGCATTCTGGGGACCGATCCAACGATTCCTCACCGGCGAGAACATCGGCGCGCTGCAGACCGCACGCTACGCCGTACTCATTCTGTTTCCTCTCCTGGTCGGCTGGCAAACCTACGGCAGCACCGCCGTGAGTGATGCTCCACCCCCCGAGAATCGCACCATCCATCCGGCGCCGCCGGGCGAATACACAGGTCTCTCGAATCCGGTCGCCAAAACCCCGGACAATATCATGCAGGGCAAAGGGTTTTACGCAGCGTTCTGCTCGCCCTGTCACGGCGGCAATTTCGACGGCAAGGGGCCCGCGGCGCGAGGCTTTAATCCGCCGCCTGCAAACTTTTCGGATCCGACGACCATCGCAATGCTGCAGGAGAGCTATCTTTTCTGGCGCATCAAAAAGGGGGGAGTCGGGCTCCCGATCGAAGGCATGCCCTGGAAATCCGCGATGCCGCGGTGGGAAGTGGAACTGCCGGATGAATGGATCTGGAAAATCATTTTGGGCGAGTACGACGGGGCCCATCAATCCCCGCGCACCTGGGAGTAAACCTCCGTTTGAATGAGGCACGTATGATACGGGTGAGCCAGCGACATTCAACAATTGCGGCGGCGGGCGTAGCGCTTGCGTTGCTTGTGGCCGTCTGCGCGCCGGCATATGCCCAGGAAAGCGTGGCCGTTCGCGCTGTGATGACCAAAGACCCGATGCCGCTGGACGATCCGAACGCCGCCGTGTGGAGCAGCGCCCCTCAGGCCCAGTTCCCGATGTCGCCTCAAGTCCATTGGCAGAATCGCATTCAGGAAGTCACCGTCAAGGATTTGAAAGTGCGCGCGTTGAATGACGGCAAGCAGGTAGCCGTCCTCCTGGAATATGCGGACCCGACCGAAGATCCGGCCGACGCCGCAGCACTCGAGTTCATGGTCGGGGACACAAAGGCGCATTTTGCCCATGGGCAGCCGATGGCCCAGGTCGAAGGCGGGCCGGTGAACATCTGGTTTTGGAAAAACAAGGATGGCAAAGGCGTCGACATGAGTGCCAAGGGCTTCGGCACGCTCAAGGCGCAAAGCCATCAAGACGTGACGGCCAAGGGCATTTATGCGAACGGGACCTGGAAGGTCGTGTTTTCCCGTCCGCTGACCACCGAGCACCCCAATGAAGACATGCAGTTGAAGCCGGGCGAATTCATCAACATCGCGTTTGCCGTGTGGGACGGCCGCAAAGATGCTGCGGGCGATTTGGTGGAAAAAGGGTCGCAGAAAGCGGTGTCCTCCTGGTGGTATTTCCGCGCTGAAGCACCTCCGGACTATTCCGGGTACATCTATGCCGCGCTGGCCATGGGCCTCGCGCTGGCCTTTCAGTTCGTGTTGATTCGCAAACTGAAGAAAGGGCAGTCAACATGAAGGCCGCAAACCTCCGGGTACTGGGAGTGGTGTTGGGCATTGCCGGGATCTGGGGTCTGTTGGCCGGCGGGTGCGCCAGCGAGCAGGAAAAGCGGGGCAAGGAACTGTACGCCCATTATTGCATGCACTGTCACGGCGAGAATGGCCGCCAGAACGAAGGATTCAACTGGTCTTCGATGCCCGATCCCAAACCGAAGGACTTGTCCAACAAATCCGAGATGAGCACCTTCAAAGACGAAGACGTGTTCAACACGATCTCACGCGACATGAAGGATACGAGTCCAGGCGGAGACAAGATCGGTGACGATGATTTTGCCGTTCCCACGATGCCGACGTTCAAGTATACCCTCTCGGAGGATGAAATCTGGGCGATCGTCGGCTACGTGCGCACGCTGCACGGCATGAAGCTGGAATTCAACGTTGAGGAACGCAAGAAGCAACTGGCCGATGCCGTCAAGACGGCCCAGGAAAAGTTCGAGCAAGCCAAGCAAGCCTATGAAGCAGCTGAGAAGCGAGCCAGCGAGGAGGCGGAAAAGAAGAGTGCCGCGCTGAAAAAAGATGTGGACGTGGACGAATCCGCCTATGCGAAGGAACAGGCGGCCATGGGCCAGGCGAAGAAAGAACTCGATGCCGCTCAGGCGACGCTCGCATATTTTTCGACGAGGCCTGGCAAGGGTCTCAACGTGGCAAGGCCTGATCTGACCCTGAAACCGGAGCAGTCGACCGCTTTGGCGGAAGTCGGCAAACGCCTGTATGCGAACAAGTACGGTTGCAACGGGTGTCACAGCCTGGCGGGAGAGGGCGGAAAGGTGGGACCGGCGCTGGATCGAGCTGGCTTCCGTCTCAATGGCACGTGGATTTATCGTTGGGTGAAGAACCCCCAGGGCATGAAGCCCGAAACCAGAATGCCGGCATTGGGCTTGAGCGATGCCGATGCGAAGGCCGTGACGATGTACCTGGCAACGCTCAGGGCGCCAAGGGCCGAGGAGCCGGTGCCCGCGACCGCGAAGCCGGCGAGCTGAGTCGCGACCACCGAGCGTGGCGTATTCGTTCGTTCGACCTGTCATTCCTTCAGCGGACAAATCCCAGGAAGAAGCCCATGAGGATCGCCGATCCGATCCACGTGTGTTCCTGAAACAGTTTGAATGCGCGCGCAGGGAGGATGGGCGTTCTGATTTCGTTGACCTGCTTGCCGCACCACAGGCCCACGACACCGAGTACGCCGTAGAAGCTCCAATCGGCCCCCGCGATCGATCCGGCGATTCCGAGCAGAGCGAGCATCATGGCGAATGCGCATGCCACGGCCAGCCAGGTCCGATCCCGAAAGTACAGTGCCGACGACTTCACGCCAATCCGCCGATCATCCTCGACATCTTGTAACGCATAGATGGTGTCGTAGCCGACCGCCCAGCAGATCGTGGCGCTAAAGAGCAGCCAGGCGGCGCTGTCGATCGTACCCCGTGAAGCAGTCCACGCCATGATCGTTCCCCACCCAAATGCGATGCCCAACATGGCCTGGGGAAGGTGAACAACACGCTTGGCAAAGGGATAGAGGGCTGCAAGGAGAAGGGCAATGGGACTTAATCGAATAGTCAGGGGATTGAGCTGCAGTACTAAGAGCGCAGCGAGAATCAGGAGAGTGGCCAGGACCACCAGCGCGTGTCCTGCTGTGAGCTCGCCCGAGGCCAACGGGCGCTCGCGCGTCCTCGCGACGTGACGATCGAACGGCCGATCCGCCAAGTCATTCACCACCACGCCGGCACTCCGCATGAGGAATGACCCGAGGATGAAGATGACGAGCAGCTGCCAGGGAGGCCATCCCCCGTGTGCGAGAACGAGAGCCCAGAGCGTCGGTAACAGCAGCAGCCATGTGCCTGTTTGATTGGGCAATCGAATCAGCCGGCTGACATTGGACCAGGTGAGCTGCGGCCCACTTTCAGCGCTCGACATGAAGGGAACCTAGCCGACCGAGCTGGCACTGTCAATTCGACCTACGGGAGGCCTCTGTTGTGTCGCACCGAGTGATTTCGGTATAAGGGATGATTGTGCGGCCATTTTTTTCACGCCTTTCCGGCCGTCGACGCCGGACACTCCGGGGATGCATTGGTCTCCTGACGCTCTCGCTGACTGGGTGCGGCCTCTTCAGCAGTCGTGACGGCGCTCAGATCGGCTATTATCTGCCGCTGACGGTTCAGCTCAGGCAAGCACCGAGCGTGCCTACCGCTCAATTCACCTATCAGGATGCGTGCGGTCAGACTCAAACCGTGTCATTCGGCAAGCCGCTCGCCGACGCGATCGCGCGAAAGTCCGGCCGGGTGTTCCAAAAAGTGGTGACGGAGGGGAGCGCCGTCTCCTCTCCCATCGACGGATACGAGGACGTCTCGGTCGGCATGACCACATTCGACTTGTACATCCCCGGGAAAGCCACCAAGAGTTATCCGGCGACATTGGCCATCGGACTGGATTTTGCCTACACGGCGGCAGACGGCAACGTGCTGTTTAGCAAGAAGCTCCAAAGTGTGGGACAGGGCGATGTCGAGGTGAAGGCAACCTCTTGCGACGTGAAGGGCCTGGAGAAGATCGTCCAAGAAGCCATCTCGAAAGTCACCGATGGCATGGCGGAAAATCTGGGGATGTCGGTGAAAATTCGCGAAGCTGCCAGCGCCGGGCATGCCGGATCGGTCGGTCCGAGCGCATCTCCGCCGTCGCCTCTTGTCCAGGCCGTTCCTGTCGTTCCAGCGGTAGTCCAGGCTCCGGCTCAGCCAGAAGCTGTGGCCACGGCCGTAACGAATGAGCCGTCGGTGCTGGTATTTCGTGCCATCATCCGTGATGAAAATCGCAATCAGCTCCTTCATCAGGGCGAAAACGTGTCGGTCGAAATCGAGGTGAAGAACGAAGGCCCCGGCACCGCCCCTGGAGTGGAGATTCTAGTCAGCGGGAGTCCTGCGCTGGTTGAGATGATCCCGGCAGTACTCGCAGTGGGCGACCTCGCCGCCGGAGACGTCAAACGGCTGTCAGTAAACGGAAAGGTCGGCAACGTACCGGAGGCGGTCCAAGGCGAACTCGTATTTGCATTGCGTGCAAAGTCTGCGACGGTGCGATTGCCATCGGTAAAAAAATTCATTGTGGCTGTCAAGCCCGCCGACGCTCCGGACGCGGTCATGGTCCCGGTTGATGTCGACGATCTGGCGAAGATCCCAGGCAAGCTCAGGCAGCCGAAAGCAGTAGGCATCGCGATCGGCATTGGGCAATTCCGCGAAAGCGGCCTCGCGCGGGTGAAATATGCGCATCAAGATGCGGAAATGATGGCGAAATATTGGAGTGCCGTCGGGGGAATCCCGGGTGAGAGGATACGCCGGTTGTTCGACAGCAGGGCGCTCAAAAGCGACCTCGCTGAAACATTTGAGGAATGGCTGCCCAAACAGGTCGATCCCACGACGGTCGTCTACGTGTTCATCGCCGGTCGCGGTCTCGTGGATCCAGCCACTGGAGCCGTGTTGTTGATCCCGTTCGATGGGGCTGGTACTTCTTCGGCCAGGCTCTTTTCACTCCGGCGGTTGCAAGAGGCATTGAGCAAATTGCCGTCTCAGCGTGCGATCGTCATCCTCGATCTCTCACTGGAGCATCTGCCCAGCGAGAACGGGGCAACAAAGGCTGCGCCACTTTGGCCGGAAGAAGAGCGGGGTAAGGAGCGTATTATGTGGATGGTCGGCAATCGCGCCATCCAGGACGCCCATGAGTTCGACCTCGGCCAACACGGCCTGTTCACCTATCAGTTGCTCCGAGGGCTTGGTGGGTCGGCGGACGTGGACAGAGATGGGACGATTCTCGCTGGAGAACTCTGCACCTACACGAAAGGACAAGTCCTCAAAATGGCCCGTGAACAGTTCGGCAACGAGCAGGAGCCTCTCTGCGTGCCCGGTCCAGGGCAGGGAGCAATAGTGAGACTGCAGCCGGTAGCCAAATTGAAATAAGTTGCATCTCAGATTCCGATTAATACTGCACACCCTTCCAAAGGTGCTCTCAGCCGAGATTCCTCTTGAGCCCTAAGAAAAACCCGTGATAGGGTAGGGCCTCTTCTTTCCGAAAAAGCCGGCGTAGCTCAGTTGGTAGAGCAGCGGTTTCGTAAACCGCAGGTCGCTGGTTCGATTCCAGTCGCCGGCTCCAGGTGGCGAAGCCAGCTGGAGCCTTACCAATACCTAAGAACCAGCGAACTGAGGGGATTCGAAGGGG
>DASTQY010000252.1:0-6573 GCA_035761525.1 Nitrospira sp.
CAAAGATCGTGACGGTCGCTTTACGCTGGTGAATCAAGCCGTTGCCGATTGCTACGGTACTACAGTGGAGGAATTGTTAGGGAAAACCGATGCGGATTTTAATTCGAATGTCGAAGAAGTCGAGCAGTTCCGACGCAGGGACAGAGAAGTCATCGATGGTCTCGAAGAGCTGTTCATCCCTGAGGAGGTGATCACGGACGCCTCCGGGAGCGTGCGATGGCTCCAGACTGTCAAACGACCTATCCTTGACGAGCGTGGGCAAGCAACTCATGTCCTTGGCGTGGCCACCGATATCACGCAGCGGCGGCTGGCTGAGGAGGCCTTGCGGCGTAATGAAGAACTACTCCGCTTGGTCACCGATAGTTCTCCGATCGCCATGGCATACTGTGATGAACAACAGCGGTTGCGCTTCGTCAATCGCGCCTATGTTGACCGGTTTCGATTCGAGCCCGACCAGGTCATTGATAAGCCGATTGCCGAGGTCATCGGCTCTCAAGCCTACGACACGTTTCATGCCTACATCGATGCCGCGTTGCGCGGGACCCGTTCTGATTTCGAAGCGGCCGTGCCGTATGAGCGTATCGGTACACGATACATGCGCTGCGCCTATGTGCCGCATCTTGATCACCAGGGCCGGGCCATCGGTTTCACCGCCGTCATGATGGATATCACCGACCGACGGCGGATGGAGGAAGCGTTGCGCGAAAGTGAGGAGCGCTTGCGACTGGCCCTTGCGGCCGGGCAAATGGGTGCGTGGGACGTTGATCTCGCTACCGACGTGACGCGATGGGATCGCAAGGAGTTCGCCTTGTTGGGTCTGGCGGAGGGCAGCACCACACCCTCGACGACCGAATTCTACCGGCATGTCCACCCGGATGACCTGCCGCTGGTCGAGGAGTCGGTTCAACGCGCCTTGCGCGGATCGACGGGAGCTATGGAGCATGAGTTTCGTGTGGTCCGACCAGACGGATCAATCCGATGGCTCGAGGCAAAGGGTCAAGTGTTGAACGACCACGAGGGACGTCCGGTGCGGATGGTGGGTGTGAACTTCGATGTGACGGAACGCAAGCGGACCGAAGAGCGGCTGCGTTCATTCACCCATGAACTAGAAGCCAGGGTTGCGGAGCGAACACACGAACTCACCCAACTGCATGAACGCCTTCGCGCCCTCGCCACGGAGTTGAACCTCACCGAACAGCGGGAGCGGAAGCGGCTGGCGACGGATCTTCACGACTACCTGACCCAGCTTCTGGCTCTCGTGTGCATGAAGCTTAGTCAGATCAAGCGAAAGGCACCGGCACCAACTCAGGCGGACATCGCTCAGACCGAAGGAGTTGTCAACGAGGCGCTTGTGTATACACGGACGCTCGTCACTCAATTGAGTCCGCCTGTCCTTCATGAGTTTGGGCTACCCGTGGCGCTCCGATGGTTGGCCGATCAAATGATCCGGCAGGAACTTACCGTCGACGTGTGTCAATCCGTCTCGGACCAGGTGTCACTACCCGAAGACCAAGCGGTACTGTTATTTCAATCGGTACGCGAGTTGCTGATCAATGTCCGTAAGCATGCCCGCACCAATCGCGCCCGCATGACGATCGAGCAAACAGGGGCGAACCTGTGCATCACAGTCCGGGATGAAGGGGCCGGCATGGAGCTTCAGGCCGCCCAGACGAGCCAGCCCTCAGCCACCTCGTCGAAGTTTGGCCTCTTCAGCATCCGGGAGCGCATGTTGGCAATCGGCGGTTGCCTGGAGATCGAATCCGCTCCGGGCCGGGGGATGACGTCGAGGCTCATACTACCGCTGGCGCGACCCGAGAGTGTGTCTCAGGGAGACGCTGGTCAACTCCAAACGTTGTGTCAAAGCCGGGAGGACGAGAGCCTGCAAGAGAATGAGCGTGAATCCGCAGGAAAGGACGGGCGAATCAGGGTGCTTCTCGTCGATGACCATACCATTGTGCGTGAAGAGTTGAGGGTGCTCCTGTACGTCCATGAAGACCTGCTCGTCGTTGGAGAAGCCGGCGACGGCGAACAAGCCATTTTGCTTGCGGATAAGCTGCGGCCTGATTGCGTGATCATGGATGTCAATATGCCACGCATGGATGGAATGGAGGCAACCAGACGCATCAAAGCGGCGTTTGCGGAAACTGCCGTGATCGGTATTTCTGTGAATACATCACAGGAGATGATGGCTGCGATGCGTCGGGCGGGGGCAGATGCCTTCCTCTCGAAGGAAGCGCCTGCTGAGGATATTCATCACACTATCGTCACGATGACGAGGAAGTGTGCATGACCTTCACGTTCTAGGTCATTATGAAACCCGAGCAAGTGTGTGTCGCCTACAGGACTACTTATGGCGTCTTGTCCGTTCAACGACCAAAAGCACCGCGCTGACGTATCCCTCGCCCTGCCCCCTGAGGAAAAAACGGGACCGAATCGTATACCCCCATCAAGCAGGCCACAAGATAGCCGAAAGTCATGTCGACTATCTTAATGCGCCTTCTTCCGGCTGAACCTGCTGAGGGGCTTCGGCCCGTTGCTGCGACTCCTGTTGTTTCTGCTGAGCCTCCTGTTGATTCTTCTGCGCCTGGTCCTGCTTAATCACTGAGGCGCTCCGAAGTATCATGATGGTCTTGGCCTGACCATTCGGGTAGATCCAGGCATCGATGCGATCCCCGACCTGCAAGTGGCCGAATTTCTCCGTTTCGGTACCGACATGGATATTCGCCTCCTTGCCATTCTCGTCCTTGACGACGAACTCTTCACCGTTGATGGAGATGATGTCCACGACAAAGTGTTTGGCTTCCTGCATCGCACTTTCCGCCGCGGAGTGCGACAACAGAGTCCATACGCCCAGGACTAAACTGGGTAACAACTTCATAGCGCCTCCCTACGCAACACTCCTGTCGAGCATTGCTACTCGAGGAAAGGGGAACGTACCACGGATCAGTTGTCGATCATGTTACCGGCGGCCGACGTCCCATGACGAAACTTACCGCAGCAAAAATCAAAAACACGACGAAAAGCACATAGGCGATCTGAGTAGCTGTTCCGGCCACACCGGATAGGCCCAAGATCCCTGCAATGATCGCGACGACTAAAAATGTGACAGCCCAGCTGAGCATAGTGAACTCCTTTCGTCAGGCACCGTGAAGCGTCCCTTGTAGATTGCCGTTCGTAATACAGCACGAACGGCGGGTACGCATTGGACTACCGATACACCGTAGTGTCTTGAGCAGTTTTGAGCCGTCCTTCGATTTCTTGAGCCTCGTCCTCCCGATTCGTATTGCGAAGAATGGCCGCCAGCACTTCCAATGTCGAAATCAACTGCGGGTCGCCCTGTCGAACCCGACTTTCTTCCAAGATCGCAAGCGACTTGTGTATCAGCCGTTCGGCTTCTCCGAGCTGCCCTTGAATGGCATAGAAACTTGAGAGGGTCTTCAGCGACAAGGCCGTTCGCGCATGGTTGGTCCCGAATTCCTTGAGATTGATGGCCAGCGACCGCTTCAAAAGCGGCTCGGCCTCACGATACCGTTCCTGAGTGGCGTATAAGATACCGAGGTTTTGAATGGTTGCCCCCACTCCGGGGTGGTCTGCCCCCAAGCCTTTTTCTCCTATGGCCAACGCGCGGCTGAAGAGCAGCTCTGCTTCGAGCGGCTTTCCTGAATTGGCATAGACGACCGCCAAGTCATTCGCTGCATCGGCCACACGCAAATCATCCAAACCGTATTTTTCAGCTTGTTCCAGCGCAGCCGTCAACAGTCGCTCAGCATCGGCTAACCGTCCCTCATGTAGGGCCTGTAACCCTCCCTGCCTCCAGGTATTCCACAGCGTATCCTGCGCCTGAGAGGCGGGAGGCAAGGGTAGTCCAATGACCAACAACAGGGCTAACAGTAAGCACGTCCTTGTCAGCTCACGCATGAAGGAGTACTCATGCATTGAGTCGCTCTCCTTCGGCCCTGGCGAGGGCAAGTTGATCGCGGAGGGCCATTTCGATGAGGCAGGGATCGCAAAATCCATCAACGATGTCATATTTGCCCGAACTGACCTGGCCGGACGCCATAAACGTTGTGGGATCACTCCACTCCTGCAGCTCAACGCCGAGCTCTGCTGAAAGGGGTTGCACACGCCAGCACGACGCACACATCAGAATTTCCATACTTCACGGTACACTGGGTCTCCGGTGAGCCCTAACTAGGACCAGTCCCAGAATTGCCTGGCAGTCCACCCCAGACCCCCAGCTGTTTGATGCTGATCCAATAAGAAGCAACCTGATGATTTAGAAGCGAAAGTGTCGAGATAGGAACTCGCGCGAAAACCTTGTCAAAAGTAGAGGTGGATGCCGATGCCGTACCATGCAGCCCGTTGCACATAAAATTGCCCGTCCGGTGAGGGCCCGGAATAATATTCTCCGAGAAGTTGAATCTGGCGGTCACCAATGCGGGCGTTCTCAAACTGGACACCTGCCATGATGGAATGGCCGACCTGCCACCTGGTCCGCTCGTTACATTGAAAGTCTGCATAGGCGACCGGACGGAGGCGTCCCCCCAGAAACGTCTTGGTACTGACCAGCTCTGCGCCCCATTGAGTAGTGCCTCGCCCTAAGTCTTCCGGGAAGCGATGTACGATGAACCCTCCGCCGCCATAGACCCGAAGCCATTGGAATAACTGGTAGGACAGTTTCACATCCAATTCTTCGTAACTGAGATTCACTCGCGTGATACCCGGGTTGCTCAGCAAGAACTCGTCTCCAAGATGAGAACTTTGATGCTGCAGCCGGATGAATCCGGAAAAGGGTCCATTCCGGTAGCTGCTCAAGATTCCTACTCGGTAATCCGCATTGACGAGATCGATCGACTGGGCGCTGACGTCAAAGATGCTGAAGACACCGGCCTGAACGCCGAATTCCCATTCTCCGTCCAGGAAGGCTTTATTGCGATAGATCGCAAACGTCTCGCCAAAATTCGCGGCAAAGACACCGGCAAGGTTCAGACCTTCTGTGAACTGTCTGTAGCTTGCTCCAAACTGAGGCCAGCGCGGGTCGGCGTGGATTGGCGCGAATAGTGTGCCCCGCGGCAGCCATTTGGCCCCCGGCTCTGGAATAGACGCGTGGGCAGCTTGATCTTCCTGCGAAATGGTGGACGGATCGGCGGTGCGGATCTCGACCTCTGTGACTCCGGGAACCTGTTTGATGGCGGCGACGACTTTCCCTCGATCGATGTTTGTCAGAGTTTTCGTCGTCACCAATACGACGCCATCGTGCACTTCGACTGCGGCGTCCGTGACGTTGAACTCATGTTGTAAAATTGCCGAGGCATAGCCGGCGATGAACTCGTCTGAAGCCCATGCGGGGACGGTTCCGCAGAGGGCGCAAACCATCGTGCAAAGAAACGATACCAACCCGATTTTAGCACCCATGCCATGCTCTAACTCGATGTGTATCGTATCCCGTATCTGAACTTTCGCGAGATACGCTTCGTCGCTTCAAAAGTGGAAGTTCAGTCCGATCGTGATCATATGACCGTTATCATTAAACTTTTTGTCGACGACGTTCTGATCTTTGGACTCGATTTTCTCCAGCCAGATATACCGATAGGTGCTGTCAATGGACCAATGGTTGTTCAAAAAGAATTGCAGACCGCCTCCGGCGTGGAATCCGAACCGGTTTTGCGTATCGTCAAAGTTACCCGGTCCCTTGACTGTTGAATAGTACCAACCGCCTCCACCGAGAACAAAAGGCGCGAGTCTCATCGTGCCGAACGGATAGATCAACGCGGAGACCTGTACGGGATAGCTATGAACTCTGGTATTTCCGAAATCGTTTCGCCTGTAATCGGCAGAACCCTCGATGGCCAGAAAGCGAAACGCATGCAACCGGACCTGAGCGCCTCCATACCACTCACCGCTTGCGTCCTTCGGATCGTAATACGTCGCTCTGCCTCCGATGGAAACCGGTCCGATCTTGACTTGTTCGAATAGTCCGTCCGCGCCTGCGGCAGGAACTACGACCACCACAGCCCACACGACAAGGCCCAACAGACATCCGGACCAGACGGGTAGATGTGAGCGCACGGCTGTCCTCCTTCGTGGTGCATGTCCGCGATCATTCATTTGGCCACAAAAAAAGCGGACCGAACGCGGTGGCCCGGTCCGCTTCTATGCCGTGGTTCGTTACTTGTTCATCTTGGCCATGCCGGTCTGTGCATCGACGTAGACCGTTTGGCTTTTGTTGTTGTGATCAATAACTTCGATCTTCCAAATCGTTCGTCCGTCATCCTTGCCCAGGTCGGCCTCCGCCGCCTTACCCGGGACAGCTTTGATGGCGCTCTTGACGGCTTCCTCCAAGGGGATCTTGGCACCCGCCACGAGCTCTTTATTGGATTCGAAAAGTGCCCACGCCGGTCCGGCCGCGAGCACTCCGAACATGATGCTGGAAATTACGACTCTTAACATGGTGACCTCCTCTTCAGACGAGTTACCTGACAGGCTCGCGTTCAACCTGTTCGGGCTTGTTGCCCTGAAACCACTTATCCGCCCAACCTGAAATATCGTCCTTCTGGGCGCCGTAACGTTCTT
>DASTQY010000253.1:0-3721 GCA_035761525.1 Nitrospira sp.
TTCCAGGGCGCACGCCAACTGGTTTGAAGGAGCCGCACCTTTATATCCCGAGAAGCGCAAGCCCCCGCCAAGCCCGTCCACGGAAGTTCGCTCTCCATCCCAGATCGAGTGCGTCGCTGAGTGTGGACCGCCAAAATCGTCGATCGAGCCTCCCTTGGATGGACTGACAGATGGCCATCCACCGTTCTCCGACCACCGCTGAAAACTCCGGTTCTGGATACAAGGCACGAGTTCCGTTCGCTTGTCTGAGCCCGCGGAGCCAGTCCTCTGCCCGCTCGATCCACCATTCGGTTCGCGGCCATGTCCAGGTACTGATCGCCTCGTGCAGGGCAATCTGTTCGGCGCTGGGCGAAAATCCGAGCTGCTCAAGTTGGCGGCGCCGGATTTTCCCCGACCATATCTGCTGAGCGTTCGCGTCCCGACGGCCAACTTGCGAAGCGTGCAGCCGGCGCGTCAATAAGACCTCGGGTATGTTGGCGAGCGTCAGGCCATGCACCGCGCGACACCACAACTCATAATCTTGCGCACAGGGATAGGCAGAATCATAGGACAATCGCGCTTTGTGCAGGCGGCTCCGATTGAACATCACGGTCGGATGAGCCATCGAACAGTCGAACAAGAGTCGGGCATGGATGGCATTATGCGTGGCCGGATATTCCCACCGTTGCTGGATCCCCTCTCCGGAAACTTCCACCCACGTCCCACAGGCGCCAAGAGAAGGCTGTGCGTCCATGAAGCGGACTTGGGACGCCAACCGCTCAGGGCGGCTCACGTCATCGGCATCCATTCGCGCGATGTACCGCCCCGAGGCCAGGGCAAATCCTTCATTCAACGAGGCGGCCAAGCCGGCATTCCTGCCATGCCTGACCATGCGAATTCGTGGATCACGATACGAGGCGATAATGGCAGCGGTTTCATCCGCCGATCCATCGTCAATGAGGATAAACTCGAAGTCACGGCAGGTCTGGCTCAAAATGCTCTCGATCGCCTCTCTGAGAAAAGGTTGGCCATTGTACACGGACATGACGACGGTGACATCGGGAGTCATGCGGCGTGCACCTCTGCCCAGATCTCGCCCCAGCGAACTTCTTGATACGCAATCCGGCATCCGGCTTCCCTGATTTCATCAGCAAAGGATTCCAGCGTGTATTCCGTTTCATGTGTGGTATCCAGCCTCCACTCGACTCCCAGTTCCCGTTTGAGCGGTACTTGCCAATCCCGCTCGAACAGTGGCACCCGGATGAGGAATCTGGAAGGTCGGGCCGCACGGTGCAGTGCCCTCAGAAACACGGACCGCTCGGGCAAATGCTCGAGAATGTTGGAAAGCACAACGACGTCGAACGGGCCGTCCGGACTTGCGCTCCGGCCATCCTGGACCCGGTATTCAACTCTGGAGTGTGGAAACCGCTTCCTGGCCGCTTCGATGTTGTCGGCGCTCAGGTCGACCGCGACGACCCAGGCGCCTGATCGTTCCGCCATGTCGAAGGCCACAGCGCCTATGCCGCATCCGATATCTAGGACCCGTTCTCCCGTCCGGACGCGGCTGGTGAAAAAATCATGGTAGCGCGTATGCCGATGCTTCGTATGGGTTCCACCGCCGTACTCCACGGCCTTCCTGCCGAGAGTCGGATACAACGCTGCCTGCAGCCGAAACAGCAGCCGTAGCGCCTCGTCCGCTGGAAGGGTCCGAGTTCTTCGGGCGATGATGTCGATCAGCAGCGACTCCACCTGTGAAAGGCCTAGTCGGTCGGACCCGTATCTCAGAATCCAAGCCAGCCACCTGTCGAAGCGTCCGGTCATCACAGCAATTTCCTGCTCCCTTGGGAACGCACCAAGGTCGTTGGTTCAGATCCGCTCGCCAGCAGATGCGTCGTTCGAATCTCCATCGCCATCTCATCGAGCAAGGCCAGCTCCATGTCTACAACCCTTTCCAGAGAGAACCGGTCGGCGACGTAGGATCGTGCGGCGCCTCCCATTCTGACGCCCAACTGACGATGGTCCAGCACCTCCTTGATCGCCGTCCGCAGACTCTCGGGACACGGCTCGCAGAGCAGCCCTGTGACACGGTGTATGAGCAGTTCACGGATGCCCGGGACATTCGTTCCGATGACGGGGACGCCGCAGGCCATGGCCTCGAGCAACGCTTTGGGATGGCCTTCGATCAGTGAGGGCATCACCAACGCAGCCGACGAGTTGAGGAGTTGCGGTAATTCTTCGTTGGGCACATTGCCGAGAAAGCGAACTCGCAGTCGCCGCTCGGACGCTTCGCGGTGCAACGCCTCCCCTTGTGAGCCCTTCCCTACCATGACCAACTCCACATCCATCCCCTCAATGGCCGCGAGCAGCGCCCGTGGATTTTTTTCCTCGTCCAGTCGGCCGACGTAGAGCAATTGGTTGGGCCGTCTCGACTCGTCGCTGCTCGGCGCAAAGAGGGACGTGTCGACATAATTTGGGATGACACGCACGCGATCCGCTCGGAGCTGGTAGCGGCGAATCACCTTCTCGCGCATCGTGGTAGTCGTGACGACGACTCGATCTGCCTCGGAGAATACGTGGTGTTCCAGTGCCTGCGCGCGTTTCGCTTCCGGAGAATCCGCTCCACGACTCCTCTCCATGTTGTCCGAAGGAAGGTATCCGCAGCGCGCAATGAACGGCTTCCCTCTGCGGCGAGCGGCCTCCAAAGCAATCTCCGCTCCTTGGACCTGATTGCTTTTCACCACCACCGGCCCGCGCCATGACCAGGGCATGGCCTTGGTCAGATACCGCTCATATAGCTGCGGCGACACTCGCCAACGGTTGCAATGCACACGAATCCCGCCTAGACGCGGGGCATAGGTCAGATCCTGTCGATCCCCATAGGTGACAAACATCACTCGCCGTAGCATCGGCTCCAGCCGGCGATAGGGCGCCGCTTCGCGGTCCAACAGTCCGATATCGTCCCAGGCTCGAAGGGACATTCCGCGAGTCAAGAACAAGGCCAGGCACACATTTGCCAAAGGGTCAGCCATGCGACTCCTTTTCGAGCACGACCCAGAGTGTTCCGGCATACAGGTTACGAACGTTGAGCGACGGCCGGAGCAGTAGATTTCTGGCCCACGTTCGCACGACGCCGCTCCAGCCATAGCCTTCGGTGCCCCACGCTTCATGATCCATTTGGACGATCCGAACCTTGTTGAGGGAGGCCCGATGTGTGACGAAGGCTTTGGCCTCATCCGCGGAGAAAAACCACTTATGCCTATCGGCCGGAGGCTCGAGCGGCAGCCCGTAGAACTTCATCGGTTGCCCCGCGCGATACTCGCCGTGGCGCAGCATGTTGTAAAAATCGAGCCAGGCATTGGGGAGAGACACCACGGCAAATTTCCTGGTCACCCGGCAGACCTCGTCGAAGACGGCATGAATATTCTCGATGTGCTCAAGGACGTCCAAGCACAGCA
This sequence comes from Nitrospira sp., assembly GCA_035761525.1. Taxonomy (GTDB): domain Bacteria; phylum Nitrospirota; class Nitrospiria; order Nitrospirales; family Nitrospiraceae; genus Nitrospira_C. Next base: position 3,435 of record DASTQY010000253.1, read on the forward strand.
CGCAATCGAAAGATCCGCTGGGAAAGGGAATCAATTGCTCTTCGAGGTTCACGATCTGGTCAACACCTGCACCGAGACCGATGCCACAATAGTGTGTTTCAGGCGGCAAGTGCTCTCTCAGGTGGCAGGCATCAGCCCCGACGTCAAGAATCCGCCCTTCTAGGATCGATCGGTACTTGAGCCACACATACCGGGCCTTCGTCTTCCGATCGGTGTAATGAAAATCCGTTTCGTACATGCCGAGGCAGACTCCTACTCTCGTCACAATCTCAATCAGCCATTCGGTT
>DASTQY010000254.1:0-4810 GCA_035761525.1 Nitrospira sp.
GATTGTCGAAGTACAGCCCGCCCACCCCATCGGAACCGGCCAGCATGCCGATCACTAAAAAGAGGGTCAGCGACGGAATCCCCAACTTGACGGACAGCTTGATCGTGAGAATACTGAGAATGACCAACGCGGAAAATATGATGATCAACAGCTCAATCGATGTCGGCATGGTCTGTGCTGGCATCACACTCCGTCAAGCACTGCCTTGAATGATTTCCTGATAATAGGTATGAAGCATCGCGGCTTGCGCCGGCTCGACGATTACCAACTGACGCCGGTCGAATGTGTTGGCGCAATACAAATAGCGATACCCTTCGGCGGTGCCCAGTTCGACATGGAGTTGACGGCCGTCTGATTCTTCGGCAGTAGCTTCCTTGAGCACTTTCCTATCGTTTAGTTGCTCCCACACCCGCTGCGCCGACGGCCAATGGTTTTCATAGAGCGGCGCCTCCGGACTTGAAGAACGGGATGTCAGCCCGACACGATCAAACGGCAGCCCCTCATCTGGCTCCGGGTCCTCATTCCAGGCACACGCACTTTCCTTCCCGAGCGCGAGCACAAAGAGCGGCCCGTCGTCGGAGACCTCTTCAATCAACGAATAGCGGATCGGACGCGGCGGCTCGAACGGCTTCAAGCCGCGTGCCGCAAACGCGCGCTGCAGTGGAATCCGTCGCGACAGTTGACGTGTCTTTTCGAACACGACGAGACGTCCACTAGGAACCATAGCGGCGGCCAGTCGATCGAGACGCCGACCGAGCCCTGTTCGCTCCTCAAACGCCGCTTGCGCTTGCGCATCCGGCGCCCGTTCGAATGTCCTCCAACTGATGCTCGGCAGCCCGAGATCCTGCTCCGATTGAACGAGTGCATGGGTGGCCACAACCCGTTCGTATTTCCCGATGGCTGGTCCTTCCACCAGATCGGCACACACAAACCGAAGGTTCTTCAGACCCCATTCGTCGGCCTTGCGCCGGGCCTGAGCAATGCAGGCAGCTGACCGATCGAACCCGGTAACTTCGGCCTGCGGAAACCGCCGGGCATAAAACGTTGTGAGGATTCCGGGACCGCATCCGAAATCAAGAACCGTCTTGGCCTCGCCCAGATGGGCCTCCACGACTGGCGCAATCGCGACACAGTACTCGTAACGCTGGCTGTAAAGGACCGGAAGAATGCGTGGCGCGGCGCTGAGATCGTAGAAGGCCATTTCATCAGCAGGAGAGCCATGCCGCTTTCGTTCGACATGTTGATGCAAGGCTGAAAGTTCGTCCGAGGACAACTCCTGGCGCTGCCAGCGAGCATACGCCTCGTCGCTCGAAAACCGCCGCAAGCCCCAGTGGGCAAGATGATCGTGAAGGGATTGGTCTACTGATTGTGTCGTCATAGTGCTTAGACACCTCACTCAACACGCGCTGCGGCGAGGCCGCGGTGACCACAAGGCGTACGCGCTGAGGGTACGTTGAGTGGTTCGAGCAACTGAGAACGAAGCTGTAGAGCGTTTTCAGTGGGCGTTTACGGGCGTTTGAGCATGATGGCGTCAAAGTACGTCTCTGGTACCGGATGAGGCATGCGCAGCTGGCCGTTTCCGAATACGACGTATTTCTCACAGGTCAACTGCTCTAACCCAATCGGACCCTTGGCATGGAGCCGCGCACTGCTAAGCCCGATATCGCTGCCGAATCCGAATCCTTCCGCATCGTGAAGACGCGACGAGGCGTTCACAAAGACGGCACTGGCATCCACTTCGCGCGTGAAGCGCAGAGCGGACGAATAGTTAGAGGTAGCGATCACGGCCGTCATGCAGAGCCCGTGCTCTGCAATATGTGTCAGCGCTTCGTCCATATCGGCAACCATTTTCACGGCCAGCGTGGGGGACTGGAACTGTCGTGACCAATCTTCCTCCGCGGCTGGAATGATGGACGTGTGGCCGCTGATCGGCATTTGGCCCATCAGTGCCAGCGTTTTCGGACACCCGCGCACGTCGATTTTGAACTCGACGAGTAGACGGTTGATCAAGGCGGGCAGGAATTGCCGGGCGACGCCCTGCTGGACCAGCAACGTATCCAACGCATTGGTGGCGGCCGGTCGCTGCACTTTTGAATTGATCACAACGTTCTGTACCAACGGCAGATCCACGTCGGCATCCACAAAGAGGTACGTCTGACCGCCGTCGTGGCAGAGGACCGGAATCCGGGCTCCTTCGAGCACCGCCTTGCGCAGCCCGGTGCCCCCCCGTGGAATGATGGCATCCAGCGCCCTGCCGGACCTGATCAGTTCTACCGCCACGTCTTTCTCGGGCCGGTCGATGAATACCCAGGAGTCTGGAGGAATGCCATGCTGTCCGGCTGCTTCCCGTAATCCCTTGCCGATGACCTCGTGCGTTTGGCTCCACTCGGGTGCGCCGCGAAAAACGCTCACATTGCCGGACTTGAGGCACAAGGCGATCGACTCGACCGTGACCAGCGGTGGCAATTCGGAAATGATGCCGATGACCCCGATGGAAACCCGTACACGCGACACTTGAAGCCCATCAGGACGCTCCCATCGTCCTGTCACGGCTCCCACTGGATCGGGCTGGTCGGCGATGGCTCGAAGCCGCTCGGCCATCTCTTTGACGTCGTCCGCCGTCATACGGACCCGGGCAACGGCAGCCTTCAGCCGGTCCTTACTGACTTCACTGCCAAACGATTTGCCGAGCGCGTCCACATCTCTCTCGTTCGCCGAGAGAATGGCTGCCTCATCCTCGGCCACGCGCTCGGCCATGGCTCGCAGAGCTCGGTCCTTGACTGGCCCGGGTATCACGGAGGTTTTGCGCACAGCATTTCTACACAACTTCAATAGCTTGTCTAAGTAAAGCTTAATTGGCACTTCAGGCATTACGACCCTCGTGATGTGCGAAGAATTTTCCTCAGACGCTTGAGTGCCGGACTATAACATGCCGTTTTTCGGACAGTAAACAGCCTTATCCCTTGGGCCTCGCGATGCGTATGTCTTCCTCCTGCTTGCCGAGCGACCAACCAAGCCATGCCCACAAACCGGCGAGCGGGACCAGCACCAAGGCCATCTGTGTCACCCCAACGCCAAGGGTTTTTACCATGCTGACCATCCAACCGGTCGCCGCGTCGCCGCCTCGAGAGACCGCTGTATCGATAAAGTTTTTTGCTTTGTACTTCTCTTCGCGGGTCAGCACGGTGAACAACACCTCCCGAGTCGGCTTGGCAATCGCATATTCCCCAACGCGGCGGACAACCGTAAAGAGGATGAACACAAGCAACAACGGCATGACGCCGACCAATGCGAAGCCGGCTATGCTGACAGCCGGCAACACAACCAGCGCTGAGGCCAACCCGAACCGTCTGATCATGGGGCCGGTGATAAAGAACTGCGTGGCAAATGTCAGCACATTCACCGCAAGGTCCATCACTGCAAACAGTCTCGTTCGACCCTGGGGCGAAACAACCTGTTCGCCGATCAGTCTCGTCTGTTCCAGATAGAGAAACGTAGCCGTCGTGGTGAGGCAAAACAGATATCCGCAGATACCTAGGAGATAGGGCGAGGAAAGAACTAAGCGCATTCCCGCCCATGTACCTCCACCAATGGCGTCGCCTCCTCGGTCGATATCCTGTGCAGGCCGTTGTTTCGACCAGCCATCGAGCGCTCGGATACAGATCCAGCAGATGGCCAGGAATCCCGTCGACACCAGCATGAGCACAGGAATCGGGACGGCATAGGTCAGTACCGTCGTGAGCAAGGGGCCTACCACGGCACCGGTGCTCCCGCCTGCCGCAATGACGCTGAACAGCCGGCTGCCCTGGTCCGGCGTAAAAATATCGGCCATGAAACTCCAGAAGACGGAAACAACAAACAGGTTGAACACCGACAGCCAGACGAAGAACAGGCGCGCGATCCACTGCGGCGCGACATGACTGTTCATGATGAGAAAAAACCCGATCAAGTGGCTGCCAAAAAACGCATAGACGGCCAGCAGCAGTCGTTCGCGCGGCAAGCGGGCTGACAAATAGCCGAAGAATGGTGTCGCTGTCAGCAGCGTGACGAAGGTCGCCGTCATCATCCAGGGTAAATGCTGGACGCCGCCCTGAATCGCCATTTCATCGCGAACCGGGCGCAGCATGTAATACCCGCAGAGCAGGCAGAAAAAATACAGAAACGACCAACAGAGTGGCACGAGTTCTTCCGACTCGGCACCGGTGAGCGAGGCGATGGTCGTTCGAGAGCGGCGGGCCACGGCGGCATCCTGACCGGCCCTTCGCGCGTTCGCAAGCAAAATGCGCCGGAGAGTTTTGGACTTTTTTCCCGTACCCCGTTATGGTAGTGGCGCTATGCGAATCATCGACTTACGCAGCGACACGGTGACCAAACCGACGGAGGGGATGCGCGAGGCGATGGCGCGCGCCGAGGTCGGCGACGACGTGTTCGGCGACGACCCGACGGTCAACGCGCTGCAGCAGCGCATCGCGGCGCTGCTCGGCAAGGACGCGGCGCTGTTCGTGCCCAGCGGCACGCAGAGCAACCTGGTCGCGACGATGACGCACTGCCGCCGCGGCGACGAGGCGATCGTCGGCGAGATGGCGCACCTGTACCGCTGGGAGGCCGGCGGCGCCGGCGTGCTCGGCAGCGTCGTGCAGCTGCCGCTGCCCCATCAGGCCGACGGCTCGCTGGCGCTCGACGACATCCGTGCGGCGATCAAGCCCGACGACCCGCACTTCGCGGTCACACGCCTGCTGTGCCTCGAGAACACGCTCGGCGGCAAGGCGGTGCCGTTGGCCTGGACCGCGCAGGCCACCGCGCTGGCGCG
>DASTQY010000255.1:0-8544 GCA_035761525.1 Nitrospira sp.
TGCTTACTGGGCTCCTGGCCGGTCAGGATTTTTTTAGTGTCCTCACGGGAGATGGGTCCATTCGGCGTCGTCCCATGGGACGAATCGTCAAACCTCTACGCGAGATGGGCGCCACGATCGCCGGGCGCAAAGGTGGAGAACTGGCGCCGTTGGCCGTGACAGGGACAACGCTTCGTGCCATCACCTATACGTCTCCTGTCGCCAGTGCCCAGATCAAATCCTCACTCCTGTTCGCGGCACTCTTCGCCAAAGGCACTAGCCGTTTCTCGGAGCCCAGGCTCTCGCGTGATCATACTGAGCGGCTGTTCCAGTTCTATGGGTTGCCGCTGACGAGGGACGGCCTGACTTTGACAATGGAGGGGCGACCTTCTGTCGGCTGGACTGCCGCATCTGAATTGACCGTGCCGGGGGATTTCTCGGCCGCGGCCTTTTTCATTGTGGGCGGTACCATCGTGCCTGATTCCGATGTCACGATTACCGGCGTTGGGATCAATCCGACGAGGACCGGACTCCTCGAGATACTCCGGCGCATGGGCGGCGACATTCAATTGCAAAACCGCCGGGACGAGGCTGGCGAACCGGTCGCGGACATCCATGTGCGGTCCGCTCCGCTGCATGGGGTGACGATTGGTCCAGAGTGGATTCCTCAGACCATTGATGAATTTCCGATTCTCTGCGTAGCGGCCGCCGTTGCGTCGGGTCAAACCGTCGTGACCGGAGCCGAGGAATTACGGGTAAAAGAAAGCGACCGGATTGCAACCATGAGTGCTGAGCTCCGCGCGATGGGCGCACAGGTACATGAGAAGCCTGACGGACTGGCGATTGAGGGCCTGGGGCACGCTCAAGGCAATGGACGGCTGAGGGGCACGGCCGGGAAGAGTCATGGGGATCATCGGGTTGCGATGTCGATTGCCGTTGCTGGGTTGACGGCGCTGGACGAAACGCGTGTGCACGACGCGGATTGTATTGAAACGTCGTTTCCCGATTTCGATCGTGTGCTTCTGCAACTAACGTCGCAGAAGAAAGGCGTTTGAGTTCAATGATTGTGGCAATTGATGGCCCAGCTGGTGTCGGGAAAAGCACGGTAGCAAAGTTGCTGGCCTCGAGGCTGGGATTTGTGTATCTCGACACGGGCGCCCTGTACCGGTCCGTAGGCTTGGCGGTTCTGCATCATGGTATCCAGCCTGGCGACGAGAAAGCAGTGGGCGGGCTTCTGCCGAAGCTGTCTCTCAAGATTGAGGTCACGAACAACACCGTGCACGTCTCATTAAATGGGAAAGATGTCACCGGAGAATTGCGAACGCCGGCAGTCTCTGCAGCCGCTTCGATCGTCTCGGCCATTCCCGCAGTCAGGGCCTGGCTTTTGCCGGTCCAGCGACAGATCGGACAAAAAGGCTCCGTCGTGGCAGAAGGGCGTGACGTCGGCACGAAAGTGTTCCCGGCCGCACCGGTAAAATTTTTTCTCGAAGCAGATCCGACCGTTCGCGCCGAACGCCGGCATCGCGAACTGGTGGCCGCCGGTCACAGCGGGGCCATCGAGCAGACGAGTGCCGAGTTGGCCGGGCGGGACAACCGAGACCGGTCACGCTCCGCGGCGCCGCTTGTGGCGGCTGACGATGCCCATCATATTGATACGTCCCGTTTGTCGGCCGAAGACGTCGTCAACCGGATGTTGGCGGTGGTGACGGCCAAATTGTGAGCTCGGTTGCATATGGGATCTTATGGGTCATCGTACGGGCGATCGCGTGGCTCTGTTTCCGGTTTCGCGTCGAGGGCGCGGTGCCGAAGCAAGGTGGTGTGCTCGTTGCCGCCAACCATGCCAGCTATTTCGACATTCCGTTGCTGGGCTGTGGCATGTTCAGGCGCGCGTGGTATCTGGGTCGAAGCGATTTGTTTATCCCGGGCTTGAAGGCGATTTTGCGATGGCTTGGGTGGATTCCGCTCAAGCTGGGGAGGCTGGATCGCAAAGCGATAGATCAGGCGATTGCCCTGATCAAGGCGGGGAAGGTTGTGGTGATTTTTCCAGAGGGAGGCCGGAGTCTCGATGGTCGTCTGCGACAGGCCAAGGCTGGTTTAGGCATGATCGTCGCTCAGACCGGGTGCTCTGTCGTGCCGGCCTATCTCAAGGGCACCTTTGACGTGTTGCCCGCCGGTGCCAAACGGCCACGGTTCCACCCGGTGTCTGTGTCTTTCGGTGCACCGCTGTCATTCTCGGCTACCGGAAATGGAGACGGGAAGCAGTTTTATCAGAACGTGAGTCGAGTCGTGATGGAGCGGATTGCCGCACTCGGCGGGGTGGCTCCGCCGCAGCATCATGCAAGTGCCGGCGCTCGCAACGCTGAGTGAGCACCGGTGTTATTGATCATCAGCACCCGACAGTCGTCGGAAGAGTAGGATCGTCCCCATGAGCACGGTTTCGAAAACGAATGAGCCGCAGTTGGATCGTGAAGCACTAGCCGCTCTCTACGAGGAAACGTTTAAAAACCTCGAAGAAGGCACCATCACGGAAGGTCGCGTTGTCGCCTTAACCAAGGACAAGGTTGTGGTCGATATCGGGTACAAGTCTGAAGGGATGATCCCTAGCGACCAGTTCTCCCATGACGACTTGCAGCACCTAAAGATCGGCGATCGGATTCAAGTCTATATCGAGGAATGCGAGGACGCGGACGGCAATCTGATTCTTTCCAAAGAAAAAGCCGATAAGATGAAGATTTGGGAAGAATTGGAAAAGCTGTATAAGGAAGAGAAGAGCATCGACGGTAAAGTGGTTTCTCGCATCAAGGGCGGGATGATGGTGGATATCGGCGTGAAGGCGTTCCTGCCCGGGTCGCAGATCGATCTCCATCCGGTGCGCGATCTGGATGGATTGGTCGGCCGAACGTTCCCAATGAAGATCATCAAGATCAATCACCGCCGTGGGAACGTCGTTGTGTCTCGCCGCGTGCTGCTCGAAGAAACCAGAGACAAGAAACGCCAGACGACTCTCGCCACCTTAAAGGAAGGGCAGTTGATTCAGGGCATGGTCAAGAACATCACCGACTATGGAGCCTTCATCGACCTGGGTGGGATCGACGGCTTGCTCCACATCACGGACATGTCCTGGGGTCGTGTCGGACATCCTTCGGAGATGTTCAACGTCGGCGATCGAGTCGAAGTGAGTGTGCTCAAGTACGATCGTGAAACCGGCAGAATTTCGCTGGGCCTCAAGCAAAAATCCGCCGATCCGTGGACGAACGTGGCCGGGAAGTATCCGATCGGCACGCGCGTCAAGGGTCGTGTCGTCAGCCTGACCGATTACGGGGCGTTCGTTGAGCTTGAACCGGGAGTAGAAGGCCTGGTGCATGTTTCGGAGATGTCGTGGACCCACGAAGTGCGCCATCCGTCCCGTGTGGTGGCCATCGGCGATCAGGTTGAAGCCGCCGTGCTCAATGTGGATCCCGCAAGCCGAAAAATTTCGCTCGGCATGAAACAGACGGCGCCGAACCCCTGGGACATGGTCGAAGGAAAGTATCCCGTCGGCACCCGCATCGAAGGAAAGGTGAAGAGCCTGACGGATTTCGGCGCCTTCATCGGGCTCGACGAAGGGATCGACGGATTGATCCACATTTCCGACATGTCTTGGACCAAGCATATCAAGCACCCGTCGGAGATTTTTAAGAAAAGCCAGAAAGTAGAGGCCGTCGTCCTGCGGATTGACAAGGAAAAGGAACGGCTGTCGCTCGGCTACAAGCAGCTCTCGCGTGATCCCTGGGACGACGAAATTCCCAATCGCTATCGTGTGGGAGATCCGGCCGTCGGTAAGGTGAGTAAAGTGGCGGATTTCGGAATTTTCGTGGAACTAGACGGAGGCGTAGAAGGATTGATTCATGTCAGCGAGTCGGGATTGGATCAAAGCGCGAAGCTCGAAGAGAAGTTCAAGTTGCAGGATGAAGTGACGGCGAAGATCATCAAGGTGGACCGTGAAGAGCGGAAGATTGCGCTCAGTCTCCGCGATCATCAGTTGGACTCCGACCGTCGGCATGTGGATGAGTACCACGCAACTCAAGGTGCTCCGGACCAGAGTCTGGGACGGGCGGCCAAACAAAACCGCAAACGCGGAGCTGACGACGAAAAATAGATTGTGAATTCTCGGCGCCGGAGCGTGCTGCTCCTGCGCCGGTTATCCGTGGAATCCTATGGAGCAGGAGACGACAGGAAACCCGCAAAAGCGATCGTGGCTTCGCCGGATACTTCTCATGGCAGGCATTGGTATCGCTCTGCTGCTTCTCCTCAATTTATTGTTTCCTGATTTGGATCTTTCCACGGAGGACCGTGTGGCTTTGATTCGTGTCGAAGGGGTCATCCTGGATGCTCAATCCACGGTTACGGAATTGAAACGGTTTGGAGAAAATCCATCTATTAAAGCCATTGTCTTGCGGATCGACAGCCCGGGCGGCGGGGTCGTTCCGTCTCAGGAGATCTATGATGCCGTGCAGCGGGTGCGGAACAAGCACAACAAGGCGGTCATCGCCTCGATGGGCACCGTTGCGGCTTCGGGTGGATATTACATCGCCGCGGCAACGGATCGTATCATCGCGAATCCCGGCACCTTGACTGGGAGCATCGGGGTGATCATGGAAACGGCGAATGTCGAAGGGTTGCTCAAGAAGATTGGGGTCGAGGGTATTGTCGTGAAGAGTGGGAAATTTAAAGACGTGGGCTCGCCGCTCAGGAAGATGACCGAGGAAGAGCAGAAACTGCTTCAATCGGTGATGGACGACGTCCACCAGCAATTCATCGATGCAGTGGCGGAAGGACGGGCGCTGGAACCAGCAGCGGTGCAGGCATTGGCTGATGGTCGAATCTTTACTGGTCGGCAGGCCAAGGAAGCAAAGCTTGTTGATGAGTTGGGGAATCTAGATGACGCGATTCAGTTGGCGGCCGATTTGGCGGGGATTGAAGGTGAGCCCAAGGTCATCGAGCCACGCCGGCGTTTCTCCATCCGGGAATTTCTCGAGTCGCGGTTCTCGGCGCTGTTCCCGAAGTTGGACTTCTATTCGGGGGTTAGCCTCAAATACCTCATGGCGTTTTAATCGGTCAGAGCGGCTGGCCGCTGCTCGTCCAAGCGAAAGGGGAATCCGATATGACCAAGGCGCAGATTATTGAGCGGGTCTCTGAGCAAGTCACGACGCTGACAAAACGCCAAGCGGAGATCGTCGTGAACACGATTTTCGATTGCGTCAGAGACTCGCTGAAGAACGGCGATAAAACGGAAATACGGGGGTTTGGAAGCTTTCGCCTCCGATCACGGCGGATGAAGGAAGGACGCAATCCCAAAACCGGTGCCACCGTCGCAGTGCCTGCGAAGAAAGTTCCCTTCTTCAAGGCGGGGAAAGAGCTCAAGGAATTGCTCAATCAGTAAGGGTAAATAAAGGAAGATTTAATGGCTGCATCAAAATCCAACGACACGCCTGCCGCAGAAGTCCGATGGACCGAAGGCGCACTGAAGCGCATGGAGCGCGCTCCGGTATTTTTGCGCGGGATGGTCCGCCGTCTGGCAGAAAAAAAGGCACGGGAGCTTGGCTATGCTGAGATTACCGAAGCCACTCTCGAACAGTTCAAGAGCCAGATGATGGGCGGGATGGGCGGTGCATCGGGCATGGCCCAGGCGGTGGAAGACATGGCCCAGGGCCGGTTGCCATGGACGGCGGCGGCGAAAGAGCGGTTGAATACCGTACCGGAGTTCATGCGCGGCATGATCAGGCAAATCGCCGAAGAGGTCGCCAAGGAAGGTGGCCACATGGAAGTCAACGTCGACCTCTTTGAACGGGTCGAGGCCATGGGGGATGTGCGCGAGGCGGCCGCCCCCCCGCTTGCCTGGACGGAAGGAGCCCTTGCGCGTTTGCAGGACAAGCTGAAGCAGTCGCCTCCCATTGCAGTGGAATTCGTCACCGACATGCTCAAGCGTGATACCGAAGATCTCGCTCGTGAGAAGGGCTTGACCCAGATAGATGAGCAGGTGCTCATCCAATTATGGGACACTCCACAAGAACGAGTCGCCTGGACCGACGAAGCCTGGAAACGGCTCCAGACCTCTCCTGACTTCGTGCGAAGCGGGATTCGCAAGGCCGCCGAACGACGCGCGAGGAAGCTCGGTTTGAAGGAAATTGACTCGGAACACCTGACGGGGTTTCGAAATCAAGCGATGATGAAAGCCGTGAAACGGATTCGTTCGTTCGGGTACAACGAGTTGACATTCGATGCCTTTGATACCGCGCTAGAGAAAACCAAACGGTTACAAGGCAATGAACAGGCCGAAAAGCGTCTCCAGGAAATTCGCAGCCACTTTGCCGATCCTGACACGAAGAAGCCCGAGGGGGGAACGCTGGGTGCTGAATTGATGGGCCGCTTCCGACGCTATCTCAAGGGGGAAGGAAGTTTGTAACAGTGGCCTAGAGGGGTTCCTCTCTCGGGAGGTTGGCCTTCACTCTATCCTGCGCTCATCCGTAATCATGTCGCAAACCGCCTAGTGCTCCCTCCCCAGCTCTGGCAACGCGAAACCATTCGGCTCTAGGCCATGGCCAGCGGGCCAAGCCAAGTAAGAAAGTAAGAATGGCGGGTTGGTCTCAGTGCGCGGCAACCTGCTGCGGCCAAAATTTGTGTCGAATCTGTGGGAGCGGCTCGTTGTCGAGGTTGGGAATGTCGTAAAGGCAACGGTCGATCAATGCCACTTCCTCTTCGGTCAGGTCCAGGGCGACCTTTTTCTTCCAGAACTGATCGAGGGTGAAATAGTCGCCGGACTGCGGCTTCTCCGCCAACAGCGCTTTCATTTTCTCAAACCCGGCGGTATCCACGCCAGGGATGCGGCCCTTATTCCGGTCGTGACACCAATGCAGGACTTCTGCAATCCCATACATCGTCGTATCGATCTTCACGGTCTTACCCATGGATTCCTCCTTGCGAAAGGAGTGTAGTCTAACCCAGATTCGAACGGAGTTTCAAAGGCCATCTTACCGGCGCAAATATGCCGGCTCGAGGCCTGTTCGTTGCCAGAAGAATGGCGCCGCCGGTATACTAGCGAGCCTGCGAAGCGCAGGCTACGCCGGCATGCGGGTCACGCCTGCGAGCCGTGGAGGGACGGGAGGCGGTCGTGTGGGAAATGCGTGGGTTCACAATGAGATTGAGCTGCACGTGTCTCATCTCGGGCATGCTCGCCGTGATGACCGGTGCCTGCTCGAAGCAGGACCCGTACGTTCCGCCCGACCTCTTCTATTACTTCGCGAGCTATAAAGTCGGCAAGAACCCCACGACGATTACCCCCTTCGACATCAACCAGGACGGCGTGACCGATCTCATGACGACCAATGTGAGCAGCAACACGCTGTCACTTCTGATCGGTAACGGAGACGGAACGTTCCACGATCAAGTGCAGCTTCACGTATGCCAGGAACCCAGGTCGTTAGCCACCGGGGCATTCAATGCCGACCCTTATCCAGACATCGCGTTGGCATGCGCCGGTGGGGATCAGATCGCTGTCTTGTTTGGGCGAGCAGACGGCAAATTTCAAGAAGGGCCGCAATATCCTGTCCATCGGACACCCGTGGCGATTGCGAGTGATGACGTGAACGGCGACGGCATGGCCGATCTTGTGGTCGCACTGCGCAACGACAAAATCAAGGTGTTCTTGGGGCAGGGGAACGGTGAGTTTCGACACGGGGCGCAGTATGAGTACGGCGATACACCTACGTCGGTCGCCTTGTCTGATCTGAACGGCGACGGGAAGACCGACCTGGTCGTGACAAACGGAGGACCGATGTCCAATGCGGTTTCCATTTGGCTTGGAAATGGAGACGGCAGCTTTCAATCCCCGACGGATTATCGCTCCGGTCGACGCCCCTTGGGCGTGAGCTTTGCCGATTTTAACAACGACCGCATCCGTGATCTTCTTGTGATCAATGGTGAGCGCGATAGTTTTTCCACATTTCTGGGAAATGGCAATGCCACTTTCCAGACAGCACATGATTCCGGCGCAAATGCCGGCCCAAACTTTGGGCTGGCCCGGGATTTCAACGGGGATCATCGGACCGATGTCGCGATCGTCAACCTGCAGTCGAGCGATCTCTCAATCCTTTTCGGCCGTGGAGATGGCACCTTCGAATATCCACCGAGGAACTATCGGACAAAAGCAGGTCCGTTCGCTATCGCCCTCTACCGAGTCACGAGCAATGAAGTCGAAGAGCCTGGGCTCGTGACCGCCGACAATGGCGACGGCTCAGTCTCGATTTTCCTTCATCGCGGCTTGAAAGGCGGGTCTACGCCGAAGACCGCCGCCTCCTCATCCCAGTCGACTCGATAGGATATTATTGTGGAGTGGCGAAACAGCGCAGTCAGCTTGACAGTCCTGGACCCCTCGGCTACAGTGGCCGACAGGCGCCGTTTGGGTATTAGCTGGCTGCCTCGTACGGGGACAGCGGTGAGATCCTTTTCGTGGTGGTTCGGAATGGGCGCACTCCTGACTCTGTCCGTTCTGATGGTTCAAGGAGGCGTGCGCGACTTGTTTGACGG
>DASTQY010000256.1:0-3452 GCA_035761525.1 Nitrospira sp.
TGGGATGACCCACAGCCTTTGCGCCAACACCAACAGTCCTTGAACTCGCAGTCCTAGACTCACCCCTCACCTCGACACGTATTAGAACAACGACCCGATCGTGAACTCAAACACGCCCTTCCGCTCGCCTTCGCGAGGATCAAGGTTAATACCGTAGGCAGCGCGCAGCGGGCCGAACGGCGAGATCCACCGTCCCTCCAAACCCGCCGCTTTGCGCAATGCGCCGAACGAGATCGGCTCGTTGTCATCAAATCCTTTCCCCCAGTCGAAAAAAATCACGCCGTTCAATTTTGCCTCGGATGAGATCGTGAAAATGAAATCGTTGTTGAAAATGAGCTCCTTGGCGGCACCGATCAGCGAACCGCTCGGCGTCACGGGCCCCGCCCGGCCGAAGACGAATCCGCGCATCGTATTGATGCCGCCGACAAAGAACCGTTCTGTCAAGGGAATGGGCTTCCCGTCTATTCCGTCCGCTACGCCATAGCGGGCATGGATGGAGAATCTCGTATCGAACGGCAGCGGCGTATATTTAATCGCATCGAGGTAATATTTATAGAAGTTGTTCGTGCCCCCTAAATAGGGCGTCCCGAAGTCGAAACCGACGGCAGTCCGCAGACCGCTTCGCGGGTCCAGAAAATAATCCCGCGTATCGCGGGCCAGCGTCGTACGGAATCCGGTCGTGGTTTGACTGCCCAATTGGCTCAGAATAATCTCAGGCGCATCGATCGTCGGATCGCTGAAATTCAACTCTTCCGCGACGAAACTGATGCTTCCCGTCACATATTCGGACAGCCACCGGCCGAAGGTAATGCTCGCGCCCGATTTCTTTTCGAAGTACGTGATGTAGTTGGTCATGCTGCGATAAATGTCCAACTGCAAGGAGGTCAGGGAGTCGTTCAAGTACGGATTTCGAAACGTGATCAAGCCCAAAGTCCGCTGCTGGCCGAGTTGTCCACGAATTCGGCCCATCCATCCGTTGCCCCCGAGATTTCCTTCGGTGATATCGGCGATGGCCACCAGTTTGTCCAGGGTGCTGAACCCGCCCCCGATACTGAACTGCCCTGTCGGTTTTTCTTTTACCCGAACGTTCAAGTCCACCTTGTCCGCGTCCACCTGCTGCGGCAGGATTTCGACCGTTTCGAAGAAGTTGAGATTATTGAGCCGTTGAAAGCTCCGCTTAAGCGACGGCGTGTCGATGACGTCCTGTTCATCGACGCGCAGCTCGCGTCGGATGACGTTGTCTTTGGTCTTGTCATTGCCATGAACATTGATCTGCCGGATGCGCATCATCTCGCCTTCTTTGATATTGAGAATGATGGTCGCAGTGCGCTCTTCGGCATTCGGATTCACATTGGGAATGACCTCCGCGAAGGCATAGCCCTTGCTGCCATAGAGATCGGTCAGTCGGCTGATTTCATCGCGGATCTTCTGCCGTTGAAAAATCTCTCCCGGCTTGATCTTCATTTTGTCCCGTAACTCCGGGTCTTCGAAGACCGTATTGCCGCGAAACCCAATCTCGGCCACGGTAAACGGCTCTCCTTCCACTACGGCATAGGTGACGACGAACCATTTCTTATCCTCACTCAATTCCACTGAGGGTAAGCCGACCTGGGCGTTCAGAAACCCTTTGTTGAGCAAAACCTCCCTGATCCGCTCGACGTCATTGTTCATTTCCTCGCGTTTCAGGACGCCGGCATCCGAGAGAAAAGAGGGCAGCTTCAGCTGCGTCACCAGCCCATACCAGGGAACCCATTCGCGAGTCGCGGTAACCTTGAATATCTCGGACTTGGACGCGGCCCGCATCCCCTCAAAGTTCACCGATTTGACCTTGGCCTTTTCGCCTTCCTTGATGAAAAAGGTGAGACGCTTACGATCGACGTCCAAGGTCTGGACGATCGGAATGACTTGTGCGCTGAAATAGCCGTCCTCCTGATAGGCAAGGCGAATTTTTTCAGCGCTTTCCTTCGCCTGCTGCTGATCCAAAAACGCCTGGCTCTTGATCGTGATCTTTTCCTTCAACTTGTCGTCGCTCAATTCCTCATTGCCATCGAAAACGATTTCGGTAATAAAGGGTTTCTCTCGGACCACGAACACCAGAGCAATACCGTCCGGAGTCGACTCGGTCTCTACCTGCACGTCCTCAAAGTATCCGGTGTCATAGAGGATTTTGATCTGGCCCCGCACGTTTTCGGGGGAGTAGTTATCGCCAGGTTTCAAGGTCAATCGACCCTGAATGGCGGGAAGCTCGATTTTCTGGTTACCTCGAATATCGATCGAGGCTACCTTGGCTATCGGGGTCTGAGCCGGCGCCTCATCCATCCCACCCGCCACCAGGAGGATCAGGCCGAACACCACCAGCAACCAGCGAGTGCGTTGCACCAACGACAACTCTCTCACTCGCACCAGACTCCCGAACGAACCACAGAGAATACAGCTTCCATCTCAAGGCCTCGATCAGTGGAGACATGACGCCCTTCACCTGGGCACTGTCGCCGCGCATCCGAAGCCGTCGATGACAGCAGCAAGGAAGGTTGCTGACGTGAGATGCCTACGCGTGCGGCGTTGCAGCATCAGCCATGAACCCGTGTGAAAAACTGTCGGATTATATGGGGCAAGTATTTCAATGTAAAGCCGATCTGGTCCGAAACTCCGCTATGACGTAACCGTCGAGCCGATTGGCGATTCCTTGACATCACCTACCCCATCACATACTATCGCCGTATGTCTCGAGCCGATGTTCGTAAAGCCATTCTGCCCGCCGCCGGTCTCGGCACCAGATTTCTGCCCGCCACGAAAGCCTCTCCGAAAGAAATGCTTCCGTTGGTCGACAAACCGCTCATTCAATATGCGGTAGAAGAGGCCGTCGCCTCCGGCATCGAGGACATCATCGTGATCACCGGCCGAGGCAAGCGCGCGATCGAAGATCATTTTGACCGTTCGGTCGAGCTCGAAGAAAATCTCAAGGGCAACGGCAAAGGGCAGCTGCTCAGTCAAATCCGGCATATTTCCAACTTGGCCAACTTCTGTTACGTGCGACAGTCCGAGGCGCTGGGACTGGGACATGCCGTGCTCTGCGCTCAGCATTTGATCGGCGATGAACCCTTTGCCGTCATGTTGGGTGACGAAATCATCGACGCATCAGTTCCCGCGCTGGCTCAATTGATCCACACATATAAGAAGCGTCACGGCGCCGTCCTGGGCATTCAGGAAGTCCCGCATCAGGAAGTGAACCGCTACGGCATCATTTCACCGGATCGACTCTCGGACGGTCTTTACAAAGTGACGGATTTGGTCGAAAAGCCGGCCCCATCCGATGCGCCCTCGAATCTGGCCGTCATCGGCCGCTACGTCTTGCCTCCGGAGATTTTCCCGATTCTCCGGAAGACCAAGCCCGGGAAGAACGGTGAAATCCAACTGACCGATGCGCTGAGAGAGTTGGCCAAGAGTTCGCC
>DASTQY010000257.1:0-2802 GCA_035761525.1 Nitrospira sp.
GTAGAGCGCGACCGCATCCTCGGCCGCCGACGCCGCGGCCTTCCTCACGAACATCCAGAACATCTCGTACGATCCCGTCAGCGTCACGACGCCGATAAACACCATCGGCAGCGCCGTGATCCACAGATAGGAGGACTTCCCCATTTTGATCAACACCGTCGTCCCGATGCAAAGTGCAAGCGTTCCCAGTAGTTGATTCGCAGCACCGAACATCGGCCAGATGGTCGAAATGCTGCCTGTCCCAATGAGATATGCCCAGGCTCCAACGACAAAGCCGCTACTGGCCAGCACGCCCGGCAGCCAGTTAAACCGACGAAACGGCGGATAAATACGGCCAGCCATTTCCTGAATGAGATAACGAGCCACGCGAGTCCCCGTATCAATGGTTGTCAGAATGAATAACGCCTCGAATACCAACGCAAACTGGTACCAATAAGCCATAAGTCCAGCCATGCCAGGCAAGGCTGAGAAGATCGAGGCCATTCCGACAGCAAGAGATACCGCTCCGCCTGGACGTCCTGCGATATCCACCTCAACCAATTGAGACAGCTCTGCAATTCGTCCCGGAGGAAACCCCATCGTGGTGAGGACATCGGTGGAAAGGTGTGTGTTGATTGCGAGATAGTCGCCAGGCACTAGCACTGTGGCCGCGATCAGCGCCATGACGCCGACGAAACTTTCCAAGAGCATTGCGGCATAGCCCACCACTGCTTGTGATTCCTGCTCAATCATCTTGGGCGTCGTCCCCGACGACACGAGCGCATGGAAGCCAGAGACAGCTCCGCAGGCGATGGTGATAAAGAGAAACGGGAAGAGGCTGCCGGGTATGATCGGCCCCCCACCTGCGGAAAATATGGTCACTCGTGGCATCTCAATCGTTGGTGCCATCAGAACGACGCCCAGGCCCAGCAACAGCACGACGCCGAGTTTCATGAAGGTCGAGAGATACCCACGGGGCACCAACAACATCCATGCGGGCAGAATGGAAGCGAGAAATCCATATCCAGCCAGCAGCCATACGAGGGTGGGCTTGTCGTATTCGAACCACGGCGCAAAACTCGACTGTGCCACGACTCGGCCGAATAGGACGGTCATGATTAGTAACGTCACGCCTACGATTGAAACTTCGGCGACCGCTCGCGGACGGAACTTTTGAAGATACAACCCCATGAATACGCCGATGGGAATCGTCATCGCAATGGTAAATGTCCCCCAGGCATTGCGATAAAGTGCATTGACAACGGCGAAACCCAACCCGGCCAAGGCGACGACCACGATGAACAAGACCGCTACGGCCGTCGCAGTCCCTGTGAGAGTTCCAAGTTCATCATGCGCGATCTCGGGTAGCGAGCGGCCATTGCGTCGCATAGATGCCACCAAAATGATGAAGTCCTGCACGGCTCCAGCCAGCACTGCGCCGATCACCAGCCACAGAAACCCAGGGAGAAATCCGAATTGCGCCGCTAGCACTGGCCCGAGCAAGGGACCGGCCCCGGCGATGGCGGCAAAATGGTGGCCGAACAGCACCACTCTATTCGTGGGATGAAAGTTCACTCCGTCATTCAATCGCACCGCGGGAGTGAGCCGGTGATTGTCCAGAGAAGCGACGCGACAAGCGAGCCAGCGGCCATAGAAGCGGTAGGCCAGCACATAGATGCAGGCGGCGGCTATAACCAACCAGAGCCCATTCACCTTTTCATGCGGAGATAACAGGCCGGTCACTATGGCAAGCGCACCGGCACCGAGCAGAGTGATGAATGCCCACAGTCCCACTTTCAACACGCACATGGGGGCAATCCTAGCACAATAGCGGATGATCCGACGCTGGCGATGTGTGGCGATTTGAGAGAGACAGGCTAATCTGTGGTTGGATGAGCTGTAAGTGTGCCGAGGAAGTCGCCCCGCACGGCCGGATGCATCGGCCGGCGAGGCGTTCACTCAGTCACCGGCATTATCCCTCGATGACAATCCGTCGGCACTTCGCTTCTTCGCGCTTGGGGAATGAAATCGTCAAGAGACCATGTTTATAGTTAGCCGACGCTTTATCATGATCCACGATCGTCGGCAACTTGAAGATCCGCACGAAGCGGCCATCGGCAATTTCACGCACGAGGTGTTTGCGCGAACCGCTGCTGTCCTCCGTCTTCTCGCCCTTGACGGAAAGCATCTGATTGTTCACTTCCAAGGTGACGTCTTTCGGCTCCCAACCGGGAAGGGCCATCTGAACATAAAATCCGTTTGAGTCTTCCCAGGCATTACATGCTGGGACCCAGGCTCCTTCAGCCGTGCCAAACGTACGAAGAGCTTCGTCAAACATCCGATCGATTTGCCGATCGAACCCATCCGTCCGAACGGTCGAAAACACAGCGGGCAAATAGGTGCTCATAACTCTCCCTCCTCCTCTCTATGAGAGGTCTGGTTATGGGTTAAAGGTTTGGAGATTGGCACTGCTGGCGAAGCGCATACCCGTTCAGGCCCCTGTTCAGATCTATGCCGTAGTACCAATCAGCTGCGTCTAACGGCTTTACAGGTAATTTTGCGATGCGAAAAGTCAAGAGGGCAGAACTCCAAGCGATGTTTATAGCGGCTGGATATCCTTTTAAGGAAAAAGAAACCTCCCGTTAACTGATCACCTCTGAAGAGGGAGGAAATTCTCGGCAGAAACGGGGGAAATTGTGGTCTGCTTTTTCATCCTGCGTCTCTTTTGCCCTTCCATCTCGGCTCACAGTGCGACATATCCGCCAAGGCCCTGTATCTGCGGCGAAATCCAATGCCCTTCTTTGTAGGTATTTCTCTGGCCCC
>DASTQY010000258.1:0-8170 GCA_035761525.1 Nitrospira sp.
ATGTGCCAGCGGTGTCATACTTCCTTTTCCAGAATCAGTGCCGGCAACAGAATCATCAGACCGGTCAGGGCAACACCGTAGCGGTACACCAACAAGTCGACGTCTGGAAACACGACTTTGTCCACGACAAGAAAGACATTGTTCATCGCGGCAATGCAGAAAAATACACTGCACCAGAACAATAAGCGATACCGCGTCTTGTGGTATGCCTGCAGTAGGAGCCACGCGCAGAGCAACGCAGTGAGCATGCAGAGGCCATAGATGACGATCGGGGCGATAACCATCTATCCGTCCTTCTTTTTCAGCGCGAAGGCATCGGCGAACTCATGGATTCGCGTTCGAGGTTTTGCATGAATGAGGTTTGAGATGGGCACGAGATGATGAGCGTAGTAATACACGAGCCGGTCGACGAATTCACGCAGCTCTCCATTCGATGGGGCGTAGCGGTACGACCAGCCGATGTCCTGTTCCTTTCCAAGCACCAGTCCTCGCTGACAGAGCGCATCCAGTTCAGCCCGGCAGGTCTTATCGGCGATGTACAAACGCTCGGCCAACGTGCTCGACGGCCACCAGGTATCTGGAGCGTTGCGCATCATGAGGATCGCTTCGAGTTGGGCGATGGAGTCAATGCGGTCCAGCACGAATCGCTGAACCTCAGCAGGAACGATCTCATCCATGGGATGCTTGCGGGATACTTCGCCTTCCACGTTTACTCCGTGAGAGCGGACGACGAAAAGGACGCACTGCTCCCCGTTAAACTTGCCGCACGGCATCGTAAAATGGTTTCGATCAATCGCTCAGCCGCGGCATCCTTCGTCAAATAGGCGGCCGCCCCCGACTCTCTCATGGCGGCCTCGTGGTGTCCGCCCTCATGCATGGACAGGCCAATGACCACGGTCGAAGGGAGGTCTTGCTTGATGAGTCGTGAGGCCTGCACCCCGTCCATCTTGGGCATGTTGACGTCCATGATCACGACGTCAGGCTTCAACGCTGCGGCTAACGCAACGGCCTCCTGGCCGTCGGCCGCCTCCCCGACCACCTGCAGGTCCGTGTTGTACCGTAGCACGCTCGAGAGGCCGCTTCTCACGAGCGCATGATCATCCACCAGCAGCACCCGGATGCGGCGTTCTTCGAGGGGTGATGCCGACGAAACCAATTCCGAAGTGTCCCGAAACGCAGATCGTTGGGCCGTCGACTGTTGAGAATACTCCAGGTCGCTCGGCCGCCGGCGGTCCGTCATGGTCTCACCTGTTTTAACCGGTGGAACGTCGGATTGTGCGTCGGCCGGCGATAGAGGCATGGTGAGCGTCGCGATCGTGCCTTTTCCGGGTGAGGAAGTGAAGTCAAATGTCCCTCCCAGCGCACGCATCCGTTCGCCGATGCTGAATAAACCGAATTTTGAAGACCGTGCGCCGGATGAGGACGTGAGCGTATCGGAACCCAGGCCCTCGTCGACGACCGCAATCTTGAGCTGTCCATCCTTCAGCTGTATGCGGATCGTCGCCTGATCAACGCGAGCATGTTTTGCCACGTTAATGAGCAGCTCTCGAATGGATTGAAAGATGAGAACTGCCTGGTCTTCAGGCAGCTTGACGGACAGGCCTGCCTGAACATCAACCTCCACCGACAGGCGGTACTGCTGGCGCATCTGATCGCCCAGCCATTTCAGGGCAGCCACCAGGCCAAACTCATGCAACGCCATCGGCGTCAGCTGGGCAACCAGCGAGCGAGTATACGTCAGGGCCTGTTGGAGGATGTCGTCCGATTCCCCGAGCCATCCTTCCACCTCCGGCTCAGCCATCCGGCCTCGAGACTGGGATACTTTGAGGCGCGCACATACCAGCAATTGCGCGAGATAATCGTGCAAATCGGTGGCAATCCTCCGTCGTTCCCGCTGTTCGGCAATCGTCAACTCGGATGTCAGCTGACGCAGCAAACTCTGGGACTGGACCAATTCCTTGGTCCGCTCCTTGACGCGATCCTCGAGACCTTCCGCCAAGCGGCACACTTGATCATGCATCGCCCTCCGCTCGGTGACGTCACGATTCGTCTCCAGCACGAGAATGCCGCCGTAATCCTCGGTGAGAGTCACCATGCGACTTTCCACGACGACGGACTGCCCGCCTTTGGTCAGCTGCCTGATCTCTCCCTCCCAGCGGCCATCTTCGATCAATTGCCGGTGGAACTCCTCCTCGGAAAGCGGCAAAGCCGTTGAGAGAAGCTGGTGGATCGGCTGGCCAGCCGCTTCAGCGACCTTCCACCCGTACAGTTCCTCCGCGCCGTGATTCCAATAAATGACACCGCCGCCCATCCGCCACACGACAACCGCATCGTGCGTCTGCGCCAGAAGGCCGGCGCGCCACCGCAATTCCGCTTCCGTTCGCTTGCGTTCGGAGACATCACGCAAAATACCTGTATAGCGGATTTCGCCGCCCGAAAAACTTTCGCTGACGGCAATCTCCACAGGGAAGGCATCGCCCTGGCGGCGTTGCCCGTTTAATTCGCGCCAGAGGCCGATCAGCCGCATCAACCGGTTCGCCGCGTCGGCGGAAGATTCCTCAGTCCCCTGCGCGAACCAGGCGGGGATGAGCATCGAGATATTGCGCCCGATCATTTCTTCGACCCGGTACCCGAACATCTGTTCGGTAGCCGGATTGCACGAGTGGATGACGCCGGCGTGATCGAACGTGATGATGCTGTCCATGGCGGTTTCGACCAGCTTGCGATACCGCTCCTCGCTTTCCCGCAAGCGCCGCTCCGCCTGATGCTTGTAGAGCGCGATTTCAATCTGAGTGGTGACATCGCGTTCGTCGAAGGGCTTGAGAATGTACCCGAATGGCTCCGTTGCTGCTGCGCGCCGAAGAGTGGCCATGTCTGAATGGGCGGTGAGATAGACAATCGGAATACTGCGGAACGCCTGGATGCGTTCGGCGGTCTTGATCCCGTCCAGCGAGCCGGCCAACCGGATATCCATGAGGACGAGGTCCGGCGCCAGCGCCTTCGCCGTTTCGATGGCATCTTCACCGTCAGATGCGATCGCGATGGAGCGGTAGCCGGCGCGTTCCAGTTTGCCCGCTATATCGGCCGCGACGACCGCTTCATCTTCAACGATGAGTATGTTCGCCTTGGGCATCGAGCACCGCCTTTTCGTCTGGGGAACCGCCACGTGTGTTTTGAAGCTGGAAGTGCAATTCAAACGTCGTGCCTTCACCCGAATGCGTCTTCACTTCCCCCCGTAGCTGCTTGCTCAACATGCGGATCAGGCGCAAGCCCAACGAATCGGCCGCGTCCAGGTTAAGACCGGCAGGAAGGCCCCACCCGTCGTCCCGGAAACGCAGACGCACCGATTCATTCCGCACACTGGTCAATTGAATTTCGATCGTGCCGTGTTCTCGTCCTACGAACGCATGCTTGAGACTGTTGGTGGCCAACTCGTTCAGAATCAATCCGCACGGAATGGCCATGTCGACTGGAAGGAAGACTGGTTCGAGCTGCAGCTGCAATGTGACCTTTGACGACACTTCTCCATGCGCCAGGAACAGTTCCTTCATGACGTTCCGAATGTAGGCGCCGAGTTCCGTATGGGCAAGATCGGCGGATTGGTACAGTTTCTCGTGTACCAGCGCCATCGACCGGACCCGATCGCGCGTGTCGCGAAAGAGCGTCCGCGTGGCAGGGTCCGGCAGGCGTTCAGCCTGCAAATCAATGAGACTGGAAATGACCTGGAGATTATTCTTGACGCGATGGTGAACCTCCTTGAGCAAAATATCCTTCTCATGGAGCGAGGCTTTGAGCTGCTTGAGCCGCTCCTCGATCTCGACTTCCATCGCCCGATTCATCGTAGCGAGAGCCCGGGTCTTACGAAAGAGGTCCACGAAGACAGAGACCTTCGATTTCAGGATGAGTGGATTGACGGGCTTGCTCAGATAGTCCACTGCTCCTGCCCCATAACCTTGGAGCACGTCATCATCTTCGCGGTAGTAGGCGGTCAGGAATAGGATTGGAATATGCTGTGTCCGTTTTCGCTGCTTGATGAGTTGGGCCAGTTCATACCCGCTGACCTCCGGCATCCGGACGTCGAGGACGATCACGGCAAACTCTTCGGCAATCAGCGCCAGCAAGGCTTCGTCAGCAGTGCGGGCGCGGAACAAGCGATAATCGGGACAGGCTAGAATGCTGTCCAGAACGTCGAGGTTTCTGGAATCGTCGTCCACCAGCAAGATATTCGCGGGCTCTTTCAAAGTGGTCATGGCGTCAGTAATCTGTTCCTCCGTTCCATGTAAGAACATCCCCTATGACTCTGACCCGCTGAGGCTGAGTGTACGTGCCAAGTTTTTACAATTTCAACCCGGCCCTCGTGCTACCTCCTCTACCGGTACAACCAAACCCGTAGCATGGACAGCAGTTGCTCGGTATTGACCGGTTTCGCGACGTAATCGGAGGCACCGGCCTCCAAGCACTTCTCACGGTCGCCCTTCATGGCCTTGGCGGTCAAGGCGAGGATGGGCAGTGACCGAAACTCCGGCTTTTTCCGGATTTCTCGTATCGTCGTATACCCGTCCATCTCGGGCATCATGATGTCCATCAACACCACGCTGAGATCAGGCGTGTTCTCAATGAGCTCGATGGCATGACGACCGTTCGTGGCGCTCATCACGTCCATTTCCTGGTTTTCCAGAACGGTGGTCAGGGCGAAAATGTTGCGCGCGTCGTCGTCCACCACGAGAACTTTATGGCCATGAAGGGCTTCATTGGATTGGTGCAGTCGCTCCAGCAATTGTTGCTTCGGCTCCGGCAGATCCGCCACGACCCGGTGCAGGAACAACGCCGTCTCGTCGAACAGGCGCTCGGGTGATTGAACGTCCTTCAACACCACGCTCTTCGCCACGGCCTTGAGACGGCGTTCTTCTTCCGTGCTCAAATCTTTTCCGGTGAACACGACGATGGGCACGTTACCGAGCGTCGGATCCTCCTTGACCTGATCAAGCAGTTCAAAGCCGCTCATGTCCGGCAGGCGCAGATCAAGTACGCAACAGTCGAACGATTGGGTGCGGAGCGCATCGAGCGCTGCCGCTCCGGTGCCCACATTGATGATCTCGATGTCGTCGTGCAGGAGCAGCTCCGTGATGCTGCGGCTTTCCAGCTCGTTGTCCTCAACCACAAGCAACCGCTTGAGATGTGGCGTGATGAAGTTCCGGATCCGGTCGAAGCAGGACTCGAGTCCCTCGGTCGTGACCGGTTTGACCATGTAGGAAAAGGCGCCGTGGGCCAGTCCGTGCTGACGCTCTTCCTCCAATGAAATGATCTGAACGGGAATGTGTCGTGTCTTGGGATTCAGCTTGAGGTTGTTCAAGACCGTCCAACCGAGCATGTCGGGCAGAAAGATGTCCAAAGTAATCGCAGCAGGGACGTACTCGAGTGCAAGATCCAGCGCCTGCTTGCCTCTCGTCGCCACGATCCCTTTGAAGCCTTTGTCCCGGGCCAGCCCTAAGAGGACCCGGGCGTAATGTGGATCGTCTTCGACAATGAGGACCACAAGATCGCCGTTCTGTACCGTATCCCTGTCGTCTGCGATCTTTTCTTCCCCAACCACGGGCAAGATCGCCAGCGACGGCGCTTGACCCGGGATAGCGACAGTGCCGGCCGATGGACGGACACCTGCGCTCGAGGGACCCGTATAGACCAGCGGCAGAAACAAGGTGAACGTGCTGCCTTGCTTGGGTTCGCTTGTCAGCCGGATCTCGCCGCCCAACAGGGTCGCCAACTCGCGGCTGATCGCCAGACCCAGGCCGGTTCCCCCATATTTGCGGCTCGTTCCCGCATCCGCCTGTTGGAACGCCTCGAAGATCAATTTCTGTTTCTCGGGCGCAATGCCGATGCCCGTGTCGGCAATCGCGAGGGCCATGACCGTATGCGACCGGCTCAACACCGGATGCTCCATCGTCCATCCTTCCGTTGCAATCCGGACGTTCATCGACACATGCCCGTGAGACGTGAACTTGAAGGCGTTCGACAGGAGGTTTTTGAGGATCTGCTGCAGGCGTTTGGGGTCGGTCGTAAATGCGCGAGGCAATCCGCTCTCGAACTCCAGATGGAACGGCAGATTCTTTTGTTCGGCGATGTGCTTGAAGTTGCGCTCGACGCTTTCCCGGAGCGCGCTGAACGTCATCTCTTCGGCCTCGACCGTAACCGTCCCGGACTCGATCTTCGACAGGTCCAAGATATCGTTGATCAGATTGAGCAGGTCTGAACCGGCGCTGTGGATGTTTTTCGCGAATTCGACCTGCTTCTGCGTCAAATTGCCCGTCGTATTGTCGCCAAGCTGCTGCCCGAGAATCAGAATGCTGTTCAGCGGGGTCCGCAACTCGTGCGACATGTTCGCCAAAAATTCCGATTTGTATTTCGAGGTGAGCGCGAGCTCCGCCGCCTTTTCCTCCAGCGCGCGGCGTGCCTGCTCGACCTCTTTGTTCTTCCGTTCGACTTCCGTATTGCGCTCGGCCAGCTGCTTGGCCTTGCGCTCGAGCTCCTCGTTCGTTTGAGTCAACTCTTTCTGCTGCGATTGCAGTTCCGACGTGAGCTGCTGCGACTGTTGCAGCAGGTTTTCCGTTCGCATCGTGGCTTCAATGGTGTTGAGCACGACGCCGATACTTTGCGTGAGCTGCTCGAGGAAGGTGATGTGGGAAACCCTGAACGAATGCAACGACGCCAATTCGATGACCGCCTTCGTCTGTCCTTCGAACAACACGGGCAGCACCACAATATTGGCCGGCAACGCTTCGCCGAGGCTAGAGTGGATCACGGTGTAGGAGGGCGGCACGTCGGTCAAGAGAATCCGCTGCTTTTCCACGGCGCATTGGCCGATCAATCCCTCGCCCACTCCCACACGCTCCGGTGGTTCGCGATGACTCGCGTAGGACGCCAGCAGACGCAAAGAGGGCCTCTGCCCTTCCACGATGTCCATCTGATAGATGGTGCCTTCCTGCGCTTCGACCAGCGGGGCCAGTTCCGAAAGCAGCATTTGGCCAACCGTAAAAAGATCCCGCTGCCCCTGCAACATACGGGTGAACTTTGCCACGTTCGTCTTCAGCCAGTCCTGCTCCTGGTTGCGCTCCGTCGTCACGCGCAGGTTGTCAATCATCGTATTGATGTTGTCCTTGAGCTCTGCGACCTCTCCGCGCGTTTCCACCTGAATGGACCGCGTCAGGTCGCCTTTTGTCACCGCAGTCGCCACCTCCGCGATGGCGCGCACCTGCGTGGTGAGATTGGCCGCCAATAGGTTCACGTTGCCGGTCAAGTCTTTCCACGTCCCGGCGGCACCGGGCACGTTGGCCTGGCCGCCCAGCCGTCCTTCGACGCCGACCTCACGGGCGACGTTCGTGACTTGATCGGCGAAGGTTGCGAGCGTGTCGGTCATGTTGTTGATGGTTTCTCCCAAGGCAGCCACTTCGCCCTTGGCTTCCACGGTCAACCGCTGTCTCAAATTGCCGTTCGCCACCGACGTCACGACCTTCACGATGCCGCGCACCTGGTCGGTCAAGTTTGTCGCCATGACGTTGACGGAGTCTGTCAAATCCTTCCAGGTTCCAGCGACGCCCTGGACGACGGCCTGGCCGCCCAGCTTGCCCTCCGTACCGACTTCGCGCGCGACACGCGTCACCTCGGCGGCGAACGCGTTCAACTGGTCCACCATCGTATTAATGGTGTTCTTTAACTCGAGAATCTCGCCTTTGACATCGACCGTGATCTTGCGCGAGAGGTCGCCGCGGGCGACGGCCGTCGTGACCTCGGCGATGTTGCGCACCTGCGCCGTCAGGTTGGCGCCCATGGCGTTCACCGAGTCGGTGAGGTCTTTCCAGGTACCGGCGACGCCTGGCACCACGGCTTGAACGCCCAACCGGCCTTCTGTTCCCACTTCGCGCGCGACACGAGTGACCTCCGAGGCAAAGGACCGCAATTGCTCGACCATCGTGTTGATGGCCTCCTTTAACTGGAGGATTTCGCCACGCACGTCGACCGTGATCTTGCGAGACAAGTCGCCGTTGGCCACGGCAATGGTGACCTCGGCGATGTTCCGGACCTGGGCGGTCAGGTTTGATGCCATCGAGTTCACGTTGTCGGTCAGGTCCTTCCAGGTGCCGGCGACACCGGGCACGAGTGCCTGGCCGCCGAG
>DASTQY010000259.1:0-7576 GCA_035761525.1 Nitrospira sp.
TCCGAATAATTCTCGTCAATCTTAATCGCTTCCCGAAATTCCCTTTCAGCCTGGGACAACTTGCCTTGATACACCAGAATATGACCAAGCCCGTACCGCGCTTCCTTGTTCTGGGGGTCGAGCTGCACCGCCTTTTGAAACGAGACGTAGGCTTTTTGACGGTCATGTTCCAGACTCGCCATCCCTTCCTGATAATAGCCCTTCGACTTTTGCTTCATCTCATCGGAGGTCGCGCAGGCTCCGACGAGTGCAACCGCCAGCATGAGTGGCGCAACAAATCCGGCACACGACTGGGACGGCATGTGCGACCGGTTCACGGTAGGTCCTCAAAATGGGTCAGACGCTTGAAAGCCCGGAAGCGATCCTGGATCTCTTTGTAATCCAGGACTCGCAAACGGTCAAGACTAAAGGCTTCTACCGTAAACGAGGCCATCACGCTTCCAAAAATGATGGCCTGCTTGAACGACTCAACGGACCGGTTTCCTGTAGCGGCCAGATAGCCCAGGAAGCCGCCCGCAAAGGTGTCCCCTGCGCCAGTCGGATCACGGACGTCTTCCAGCGGAAACGCGGGAGCCCCGAACACCTGGTTCTCGTTGAACATCAGAACCCCGTACTCGCCTCGCTTGATGATCAGATGTTTGGGCCCTCGTGCCAGGACGCTAGCGGCCACCTTGACGAGGTTGGAGTCCCCCCCCAGGGCCCGTGCTTCACCATCGTTGATGATGAGAATGTCTACCTTCTCGAGCACCCGCCACAGAGCGTCCCGCTTGCCGCTGATCCAGAAATTCATCGTATCGCAGGCCACTAAGGGCGGCCGTGGCAACTTGTTCAGTACATCCAGCTGCAACTCAGGGTCGATGTTGCCCAGAAACAACACGTCGGGAGATCGATAGGATTCCGGGATTTTTGGACGGAAGGTTTCAAACACGTTCAACTTCGTATCGAGCGTGTGAGCCTCGTTGAGCTGGTGTGTGTATTCCCCCCTCCACCTAAATGTCGCGCCGGAACGCCGTTCGAGTCCGGCAAGATCAATGTTTCGGCTTTTGAGGAACGCGAGGTGCTGAGAGGGAAAGTCCTCGCCTACCACGGCAATGAGGTCAACCGCAGTGAAATAGCTCGCGGACGTGGAAAAATATGTGGCCGATCCTCCGAGCACCTCCGTGGCCTCGCCGAACGGTGTTTTTACGGTGTCCAGTGCGACCGATCCGACGACCAAAAGTTTGCCCATGATTCACCGTTTTCCTTTCACAGGTGGAAGGACCCGTTCGATCAAGAGCGCCAATCTCCGGCGGAGGGCGGGGGGAATCTTGTCCGGAGCAGTGACGATCGCATGCTGCAAGGCACGCTGACATTCGCAGGTCGCTGCTGAGGCAGCCGATTTCAGGGCCGCACGCAGCAGCCGTTTGGCCAGCGCAACATTTTGACACAAGGTGGCAAGAATGGCCTCCACGCTGACGCACTCCTCGGTCTCATGCCAACAATCGAAGTCAGTCACCAGAGCCACCGTGGCATAACATAGCTCAGCTTCGCGGGCGAGCTTGGCTTCGGGCAGATTCGTCATGCCGATCACGCTCACGCCCCACTGACGATATAAATGTGATTCGGCTTTTGTCGAAAATTGCGGGCCTTCCATGCAGACGTAGGTGCCGCCCTGGTGGACCGTGGCTCCGACCGACCGACCGGCTCCGAGCAGCGAAGCGCTGAGTGAGGCGCACACCGGCTCGCCGAAGGCAACATGCGCAACGAGGCCCCCGTCAAAAAATGTCGAGAGTCGTCGCTTCGTCAAATCGATAAATTGATGCGGTAGGACCACGTCGCCCGGCTTAATAGATTCCTTCATGCTGCCTACCGCGCTCACGGACATAACTCGCCGGACACCGATCGCCTTCAAGGCATAGATGTTTGCCCGATAATTGATTTCGGAGGGATTATATCGGTGGCCGATACCATGCCGCGACAAGAATGCAACCCGAACTCCGTCAAGCTCGCCGAGCACGATGGTACTCGAAGGCGATCCGAATGGTGTTCGCACGTCGACGCGTTTGACTTGATGCAGCCCTTCCATGTCGTATAAGCCGCTTCCGCCGATGATGCCGATGTCCGCACGAGACGCCCTTGTGAACTTGGCCACGATGCCGCCTTTCCCTACCAAGAATTAGGACTGGTGTGTTTCAATATCTCCGTCCAGTCCTTCGAGAAAAGGATGGATCATGTCGATCACCCGGCTCACCGTCTGCTCGGCTGGCTCGGATTCTTCTATCATGAGCCAGGTCAGCTCCGGTTCCCGGCGGAACCAGGTCATCTGCCGCTTGGCAAACCGCCTGGTGTCGCGCTTGAACTCGCTCACCATTTCATCCCAGTTGCAGTCACCGGCAAGATAGCTGGCCACCTGACGGTATCCCAGCCCTTTCATCGCCGGGGAGTCTCGCCTGTACCCCCTATTAAGCAATGTCTGTGTTTCGTCTATCAACCCGTGGGTGAGTTGCCAATCAATGCGCTCCTCGATACGACGATAAAGGTGGTCTCGCCCCCGGTTCAATCCAACGACTAGAGCAGAAAACGGTCGCTCGCTAAATCCATGCTTCGATTGGAAGGACGATAGAGGCAAGCCGGATTGGAGATACACTTCCAGGGCCCGCAGGATCTTTGAGGTGTCCCGGGGGTGCAGCTTGGACGCTGTCAGGGGATCGACCAGCACCAGGCGGGCAAACAGCTGCTCACGCCCCTGTTCACACGCGTCGTGGCGGAGCCGCGCCCGCACAAGGGGGTCGCTCGGCGGCGCTTCACAAAGCCCTTGCAAGAGCGTCCGCACGTAGAGGCCGGTGCCGCCGACCAGCAAGGGAAGCATCCGCCGTCGGTAACACTCTTCGATTGCGGCAGCAGCATGGCGCCGGAAAAGACCGGCATTGAAGGGTTCGTCGGGATCCACAAGATCGATGAGATGATGGCCAATTCCTTGGCGGGCAATGAGCGTGGGCTTGTCAGTGCCTACATCCATTCCGCGATAGACCTGGCGCGAATCCGCCGTCAGAATTTCGCTTCCCAGATATTTTGCCACTTCGACGGCAATCCGGCTCTTGCCGACGGCGGTGGGTCCGAGAATCACCACGAGGGGCTTCCGGCGCAGTTGTCGCTCGGAGAGTGAGGGCATGATGAGATGAGGGCAGGTCGTCACGACCATCCGGTCCGGCCGAAGAGCGTGTCCAGTTCGTCCGCCGAGAGGCGGAAGGCCGTGCGCCTTCCATGCGGGCACGTGGACATCACCCCTTCGTCTACCCAGTCGCGCACCAGCTGTTCGATTTCGGGAAGTGCCATGATCCGTCCGGCTTGGACGGCACTCTTGCAGGCCAGCGTCGCGAGAACCGCCTGCACACGTGCGTCCAGCGAGGAAATACTCGCCCATTCAGCCAAGTCCTCGAGGACATCGCGTACGACTGACGCGCCGTCGACGGACCCTACGCCGACAGGCACCGCCCTCAGGACAACGGTATTGGCACCGAACGGCTCAAGAACCAGACCCAGCTGCTCAAGATCGCCTGTATATTTCTGCATCAGCGTATATTGGGCGACGGTCAAATCAATCGGCTCTGGTATCAGCAGCGGCTGGGTCACCATGTCACGCGTCATCCATGTGCGCCACAAGCGTTGAAACAACACTCGTTCATGAGCCGTGTGCTGGTCAATCACGTGCAACTCGCGCCCGACCTGCGCGATCAAATAGGTGTGGAGCATCTGTCCCAAAGGCGTAATCGTAACATCCTGCGACGCTGAATAGGCGACCGTGCGTTCCGCCGCAAACAGTGAGCCCGGCATAGACGCCAGGCGCTGGTCCGTTTGCTCCGGGTGCCGCCATCCGGAAGATTCAATGGAAGAGCCGCCGTCCCCAACGGGCGCCATCACCGTGGCAGTCGCAGGGTCGTCGGCCAAGCGAAGGACCGCTTTGCGCTCGACTCCACTGAAGGCATGTCGCACGCTCTGGCGTACGAACCGGTGTATGCCTTCCTGATCTGCAAACCGGACTTCGCGCTTTGCAGGATGCACGTTCACGTCGATGCGCTCGGGATCGAGATCGAGAAACAGCACATAGGTCGGATGGTGGCCTTTTGCGAGCAAGGAGCCATACCCTTCACTGACCGCATGGAACACGGCCGCGTTGCGGACCGGACGTCGATTCACGAAAAGATCTTGCGGCGCCCTCGAGGAGCGCGCCTGGACAGGATCGATCATGACGCCGCTGATCGTGCATCCGGCAATTCGGCCCTGCACCTCAACTGTCCTCTCGAGAAACGGCTGCCGATACACCTGCAGAATCCGATCTCGACCGGAAGCAACGGCCGCATGATTCAGTACTTCCTGCCCGTTATGGGTCAGTCGAAAATGTACGAACGGCCAGGCGAGTGCCGCCTGTTGAACCACGGTGCTGATATGTGAGAATTCCGTTGGAATTGACTTGAGAAATTTTCTTCGAGCCGGCTGGTTATAAAAGAGGTCCGAGACTTCAATCCTGGTTCCGATCACCGCTGGAGCATCGACCAGCTGTTGAGGCACCCCGCCGATCAATGACAGCTGCGCCCCGATGTGTTCCTCGTTTGTGGCCGTAGCCACCAGCACTTTGGAAACGGAGGCGATGCTGGGCAGTGCTTCCCCCCGGAATCCCATCGTGCCGATGGAGGAGAGCTCCGCATCGGACTTCAGCTTGCTCGTGGCGTGACGCTCGAAGGCGAGGGGAAGGTCGGACCGTGTGATGCCCTGGCCATCGTCGGCCACACGGATGAGTGAAGTACCCCCATCCTTGATGTCGACGGTGATGTGACGGCTGCCGGCATCGAGACTGTTTTCGATGAGTTCTTTGACGACGGCGGCAGGCCGCTCGATCACCTCTCCGGCTGCAATCCGGCTGATGACATCGGCCGGAAGCACTCGGATCGTCGGAGAACAGCGTGCGGCGGGCACCAGCTTAGGCTCCCAACACCCATCCCATCATCGAATGTCTGCCAGCTTGTTCTTGGCAAGCTTGGCTTCGTCCGAGGTGGGAAATTCCTCAAGGACCCGCTTCAGATTTTTCTTGGACTTCACGAGATCGCCGGTCTCCGCTGCTGCCAGCCCTAACTTGTAGAGGGCAGCCGGTACCTTTTCATTGCCCGGAAATTCGGTTGAGACATATTCGAACGCCTGCATCGCGCGCGCATAATCCTTCTGCTGGTAATAGGACTCTCCAAGCCAATAGTGGGCATTCGGTGTAAGCGAGGTCCCCGGGAAGTCCTTGACGAAACGCTGAAAGCCCGAAACGGCCAGATCGTATTTGCCGTTCAGGTAATCGTTATACGACAGGTTGAACGCTGAAGTGGGAGTAATAGCAGGAACGTTGGGGATAATGGGTGCCCCTTCTGATCCAGCCCGTTGAGGCTTGATCGTTTTGGGGGGGTCGGCCGAAGCGGCTTCAGATTTAAGAGTCGGAGAAGCGGTCGCTCCCTCGTCCAATTTGGCTACACGGGCTTCCAGTTTCTGCAGCCGAGCGTTGAAATCCTCGAGTTTGGTTTTCGGCGCTTCCACATCCTTGACTCGTTCCAGCGACTCCATGCGGCGCTGCAGCGCGTCTAACCGCTTTTGATCCTGGTCTTGGGACTTGGCTACAGTCGCCAGATGGTCGCGCAACTCCACAAAATCCGCGTGCTTGGCACATCCCGAGACCGTCAAGGCCGTCACGGTTACGAATCCCACCGCCACCATCATCATGCCGTCGTGCACCGTTATCGTAATTCCTTTAGTTGGTTGAGTTTGTCATAGGCTTTGCCGGCTTCCGGACTCTTGGGATACAGAGTCACGACCTGCTTGAAAGCCGAGGAAGCCCGCTTCTTGTCTTTCAGCGCAAGATAAGCGAAGCCTTTTTTGAGAATAGCCGCCGGCACTTTCTCGCTCTGAGGATAGTCCAGTTCGACTCGGTCGTAGGAATCGATCGCCTGCTTATAATCTCGTTTACCATAATGAGATTCACCTAACCAATAGCGGGCATTGGGTGCCAACTCTGAATTCGGATATTCGGTCAAGAATGCCGAGAACCCCTCGCGAGATCCTTCTAAGTTACCTTCCTTAAAAAAGGCCAACACGCGTTCGTATTCAGCCTTATCTGACCGTTCGACCGGACGTGCAGAAGCAGCGAGGGCAACGGATTCCGCCTGTTCATCTGCCGCAACCGTCCGCTCTGCGACATGATTCACCGTCTCCGGATCCTGCCGTGCCGCGGCAACCGGTTCGGCTTCATGATGAGATACGCCTTCCGCCGGGCCAACCGAGGAGGACCGCTGCGTGGCCTTTGTTCCCGCTGGCTGCTGACGCTGGCCGGCTTTGGGAGTCGTGCCGCGCGTATGAACTTCCTGCGTCACATGATCGAGCGACTTTGTGAGTCCATCGATCCGACGGTCCTGCTCGGCCACCCGCCCGTCGATCTTCGTGACGTTCTTGTTAATCTCGCCCATCTGTTCATCAATACGGGCAGCGAGTTTCTGAGCGACCGCATTGACACTCTTATTGACCTCACCGAGATGTCCCGACATCGACCTCGTGGTCTCATTGATGTGAGCAGTGGATGCCTTCGTGTCGGCTTCGACCTTGGTCGCCAAGGCCTTGCCGGCCTGTTCTTCCTGAGCGATCCGATCTCCTAACGAGGACAAGGACTCTCGAAATCCCGTTAAGGCCTGATTGAACTGCGCAAATTTCGCCGACAGTTGCTCGGTACGGGCCTGATTGTCCGCCAACGCCTTGCGCTGTTCCTCCAATTTCACATCTAAGCTCTTGGCGAACGCCGTATTAGTCTTTTGGACCGCATCGATGATGTCTTTGCGCAACACTTCCATCTGGTGATTGACGTCGTCGAGTCGCGTATTGACGTCCACCCGGAGCTGATCGCGGTCCGCCTTGTTCTTCAGGTCTTGCGCATTGAGGCTTTCGCGCACCTGCGCAAAACGATTGGCGCTGTCAGCATCCAGCTTTCCAGACAACTGTTCGAGCTTCCTGGTCTGCTGTTCGAGGACGGCGGATCGCTGCTTCAGGTCATCCTGTGCCCGTTGTATTTCCTGAGCCTGATGGTGTGCCCGTTCGAGGTCGCCCCGAAGTTTCGGCAGCTCCTGGCTCTTCAGCTCCTCGAGTTCTTGCCGCTGTTGCGCGCCCCGCTGCGCCAAGGCGTCACTTGATTCCTTGAACCGGCGTTCGGCGCTTTTCAAATCGGCTTGCTGGGCCACGCAGCCATGCAAGAGCGCGGCGGAAAACACACAGACCACAGTCCCGACACTTGCGACATTCCACCCGATGTTCATGTGTTACCTACGTCCGCCTCGTTGGTTACTTGCCTGACTTAACAACCAGATGTCCCCGCCGGTTCTGCTGATAGCAGGATTCCGCATGCTCTGCGCAGGACGGGCGCTCTTTTCCATAGGATACGACTGACAACCGGTTCGCGCTGATGCCCAACTCCACCAGAAAATTTCGCACGGCCTTCGCGCGCTTCTCGCCCAACACCAGATTGTACGCCGACGTCCCCCGCTCGTCGCAATGGCCTTCCACTTTGACCATGGCCACT
>DASTQY010000260.1:0-5754 GCA_035761525.1 Nitrospira sp.
CCAAATAGAACCCATCCTATAATCGACATGGCGGCACCTCCTCGTTATGGGCGGCGCTGGTTACCCTAAACTGATGACTTCCGGTCAGCGCCACTTTTCTTGCTGGCTCCCACCTGCTCAGCCCAGCTTATAAGGTCGTTCTTCTTCTCGGCGTATCCCTATACACAAGGTCTCAGGCTGAGGGTGAAAATAACTATCTCTGTCGATGATATTTCACGTTCTTTCTGAAAATTGATCGTTATCAATCTGCGCCAGCCTGAGCTGCAGTCAGTTGTTCTACAAGTTGTCTTATTACGGTCAAGTGTTGGTCTTCTTCCGCCATAGCCCGCCGAAATTGTTCGGCCATCGCATTTTGACCCAGCGTGAGAGCCAGCTTTATAAGCTGTTGCCAGCCATCATTGTCCACCAATTCGGCAATAAGGATTGCGTGCAGACTTTGAGCAATGGACGTCCGTGGATCGGCTAGCAACTGCATCACCCCGATGGAGGCTACACCGTTTGCGTCGGCCAGGGGAGTCACACATGTTGGGTCCGCTCCCAACTGACGCAAGGCGTCCCATATCATTTCCAGGTGGGCGGCCTCCTCTTGTCGAAACTGCCGTAACCGGTCGATGGGGAGTATGGCGGCTTCCTCCGATCGGACCTCACACTTCTCGAGGAAGGCATCGTATAGCCTTGTACCCGTGCGCTCAAAGGCCAGGCGTCCCCCAAGTGCATCGATAAACACTTCCGCATTGCGTCCCATCAATTTTTGCATGCCATCTTTGACCACACCTTTTACGGTTCCCGGCGGTGGGACCGTTCCGATCGGGTCAGCGTCGCGAATGTACGCGGCGCGAGAAACCTCGAGCGTTTCCTCGTCTCCGGTGGTCGTCGGAGGGAATTCCTCAAGACCTGTCAGCATCTCTTGAAATTGTTCGGGCGAGGTATCAATACCGGTGCGATTCAAACCCATCGAAGCGGGGGATTTCATGCTGCCTCCTTCATGCGGATGTTCGAAGCCAATTCACCTCCAGGTGTCCAGATCCATCCATCGGCGACCGTCTCTGACGGCGAACCGTCTGCATTCATTTGGTGCCGGTACGCCAACGAACGCTCAGGCTCTTCACTCTTATTCACAAATTGAACGCCAGCGGCTCGGAGATCGAGCTCATCACGAAGAACTTGCCGGACATATTCCCGATTGCTTTGGTATGCGATGGGCTCCGGGAGCTTCGCCGGTAAGAATTCTTCCGGATCCCGACGCTTCATGTCTTTACAAACAGTGATGGCATATTGGAGATGTCCCAGTTCATAGTCGAGAAAGCGTTCCCAAATGGCTTTGATGCGCGGATCACTTTCTTGGCTCACGCAGGAGTAGTAGTTATAAACTTCGTTCGCTTCATGTAGCAGCCACTTCTCAATCCAGCTTTCCGTCGGATCGATGATGGACTCGTATTGCGTCACATGCTGCTCCTCGATCGAGGCAATTTCTGCGTACAGCTGACGGGCC
Source organism: Nitrospira sp. (assembly GCA_035761525.1). Classification (GTDB taxonomy): domain Bacteria; phylum Nitrospirota; class Nitrospiria; order Nitrospirales; family Nitrospiraceae; genus Nitrospira_C. The sequence continues at coordinate 1,493 of DASTQY010000260.1, forward strand.
AATGGGTCCGCAAACCACGGACCGTAGTGCATGTAGTAGTCATGTGTCTGATGTTCGCCTGCCACGATCGTGAGTGCATGAAGTTTGGTTAAAGGCTGCGCCTTTTCCTTGTCATAGTGCTCGCGCAAGTCGTCCAAAGGATCGCGATGTTCATCCACAGTCGGTCGACCGGGCAAGATGTCTGTATAACTTTGCGTGATGGTGTTGGCATCGATCCCTTGTAATCGGTCCAGGAGGGCTGAATACCGGTAGAGATGGTCGAAGTCTTCAAGTAACCCAAAGCGCAGGACTTGCGCAATGTAGGGATCCGGTTCAACACGGGCCATTGCTGCAGTTACTTCGATAGCCACTTGCTCGTAGCCGATTGTCGTCTCAAGAGGAGATTGGTCGGCGGGCAAAAGCCAATTGATCAGTGTCTGCTGATGCTGCTCCTTCCGTCTAACGGTGGCTAAGGGAGCCTGCATGGTTTTATTCATCCGCGCACAAGCATGACTAAACCGCACGGCTTCAGATTCAATACCGTTCATCAAGATGATTCGCACCCGGGTGAAGGCATCGATATCGAGTTTGCTGACCGGCTTTTGAACCATGTCCTTCCAGGTGAACTTTTGCTGATCGATAGGCGTGCCTTTGTCGCGCAATAAATTTAATCCCATTTGAAGTCCCCTTTAGTGGTCGGATGTGGTGGTGCGATACCGCCGTGTGGGAGTATTTCTCTACACTAACAGGCGAACACGTAATTCCAACACTAGCAGTCCCCCTCAGAAAACCATTTGAGGTATTCCAGTTTGCTGAGATGCCTAGGGCGGCTCTCAGTGTATAGATTCCCCCTCACTTTACTGATCACAACAGCACAAGAGACGGAATGACGGAATGAGTGTCAATGCAGGTTGGCCGTCTCGATGGCAGCTTGGATCTCGTCAAGGGCGGTCAATTGTTGTGTCATGTCCAGGCCCTGCGATTGTGCGAGGTCCTGAGCGCAGAATCGCAGGAGCGGAATCAGCACAAGGCACTCATCTCGCAAATGCTTATCGAAGGTGAAGCAGCGCAGGGTGGGTGCTACCATTTGACGGACTTCCCCTTCATACTGCGGATCTGACCGATCGAGTCCACGCAGTGTCTTCACTTCCTTCTCTAACAAGTTCGCAAGTGATTTGATTAGAGTTAGGATCGAGTCCAACCGAAGACGACCGTCAGTCCATTGGCTGGCAATGTGTGCGTTGAGAGACGTTTCGGGCTCCATTGCAATTTTGCGGAAGACGCCTTTGCCGGCAGCATGCTGTTGTCGAAACCATTCGCGCGCGAGTAAGAACGAATAATAGATAACGGCGATGCCTGCCGTAGCGCCCGACCACAATAAAATGGAGGTAACGTCCAGATTCGGCATTACAGCTTGTCCCTCGTCGTAAATCCGGAAGCGCGTTTCGGGAGTCTTCGCTATACACTCGGCCCTCTCGGTGCCTCCAATTGCACCGGCCCCTATCACGAGAACAATTTGTCCCGGAAAGTGCCGCGGTCCCGAGACTTCGCATTCGATGCTAAACCCCTCCCCAAGGGTAAAGCTGACCAAGACTGCTCAAACGCCGAAATACGTGCCATCTGTTTTCATAGGACCGGACGGATCCATGCATGACCGGGAAGCGGTCGTTGCGACCGACCGCTTTCACCAATGGGTGCAGTTTCAACTCTCTTCATCGCTGTTCGCTTCAGTTTCGTTCTCATCGACGAGGATCCTGTGATCACGGAATGAGGCAGACGGAAGCGAAGCCAAGTTTCCTCGCGCTGATTCTCGCTTACTCAGGATAGAACGTCTTCAAATGGACATTTAGTTCAGTCCGGCGATTCAGTGAGACTGGTAACTCACTGAGGCCTGTCTAGTTATTTCTCACCTGAACCCTAGAGGCGCTTTCCTGAAACTAGGTTGGCGGCTCACAGCATCACGGCGGAATTGTTCTTGCACAAATGCAAGTCACAACTTTCAACTGGAGGGAATGTATGAAGCACCTGTCTCAAGATTTGTTTCGGGTCGGTTTAAGCGCAATCCTCACGTCCGCTGGCTTGCTGGCCGTCCCATGCTCCTTGATGGCCCAAGGCTCACTGATGGCCCAAGGGCCTCCGACGCCTGAGGAACAACGGGCGAGGGAGGCCGAAAGCGCCGCCGACACGCAGCGGGCAGAGCGGCAGCGAGAAGCGGCGCGAGCGGACAAGCGAAATGAGCGGGACGAGCCAGGAGAATTTTACGTTGCCGGCTTCGGTGGATACACCATCGGTCATGGTTTTAACGATGTGGAGGGGACCGGGGCGCTATCCGGCACTAATCTCGGCGACATTGACCAGAATGATTCCGGAGTATACGGAGCCAAGGTTGGCTATTTCATGCCGCGCCGATTGAATTGGCTTGGAGTTGAAATGGAAGCCTTCAACACCACGCCGCATCTAGAAGAGACCGCTCTGACCACAGGTGCACACCTCCGGGTGACGACCTTGGCCTTTAACGTGATCGCCCGCGCCAAGATGATGTGCGAGCGGCATGACGATCACGATCGCACCGGACGACCCGCCGGCGATCGCCATGATTTCTGTCGGCTGCAACCGTACGCCGGAGTCGGGTTAGGGGTATTTTTCGCCCGCGCAAAGGATGCAACCGGAAGTGCGTCCGACAACGGCGTTCCAGGCCTTAATGCGTTGGCCGGTGTCCGGTACTACTTCACTGAACGGGTGGCACTATTCGCCGAATACAAGTACAACCGCGCTACATTTAATTTTGATGACATTGGCGGGACCGGTGCCGGAGTGAAAGGCGACTATTCTGCCAGTCATATCGTTGGAGGTCTGTCACTCCATTTCTAGCAATACTTCTCCGGTCAGGATGATCGATATTCTGGACTTAGGTTTGAAGGGCGGTATTTCCTGTTGAACCCGTTCAATTGTTCTTGGCGGAGCATAAAGGTCTCCCTAAAAAAGGTGAGAACTGTTGTGATGGTTGGTCGATAGTGGTGGAGGATTGACAGCGAGAACCATAGACTTTGCCTCCCGCCTTCCTCACAGTCGACGGGTTGGCCTCGGAACCTGCAGCTCGCACCTGAGCAATGTCGCGAAATCTATCCAGTCAGAGGACGGCGGTCTGGTCAAAATTGCTCACTAGGCAATAATGTATGAAGAGGGCGGCTGTTGCTGTGTTTTCTTGGGGTTGCGCCTAGGTTCTGCTGGATACTTTCGCTTGTACCCTTAATCTAAGGAACGAAACCCACAGAAGGAGGTCAATATGTATCCGTTTGCCACATGCGTAATCGCCCTCGGCATGTTCATGGGCTTAAGCGATAACCAGGCTTATGGTCAAACCGATGAGGCGTCTATATTCTTGGTTCAAGGTGGAACTGGCGCTGGGTCTGGTAGTCAAGGCATGGGAACTGGAAAATCTGGCACCGGCAAAGAAACTGACGCGGGACGAGGCGCGGGGAAAAAGAGTCCGTTCGGCGCGGACCAACCCACCAGTGGCGATTTCTCGTCCAATCCATCCAACGCGACAACCAGCGACTCCAAGCCTGAGGATTTGGATAAGACGATCGCCGGTTCGGAACAGCCAGCCGGAATCGGAGAAAAGGGTAGTGGACAAACACGATCCACTACAGAACGATCCGGCGGTCCGCAGCCCAGTGCGTCGGAAAGCATTTCGAAATCGGGCAAAGAACATGGAGAGGGGAAAACCGAACGCGCTATGAAAGAATTACAGTCGCAAAAACCGAAAAACGAGTAAGCGCAAAAGGCCGGGCGGGGATACTTATAAAGTTCCCCGCCGACTCGGTACCCATTCTTGCTATGCCGGTCTTTCCAACGGATGCAGGCAAGCTTCTTTGGGCCCCGATCTCGCAGCGGTGCGAATTGCAATCAATTAACGGTCAAAGCCCCATGACAACGATACAGATGCTACTAATGTCCTTGGTTGCCGGTGCGAGCATAATCAGTTGCGCGATGGTGGAACGTAAGCTGCCTCGTACTATGTCCGATGCGAATATCGTATCTGTGATCAATACAATCGATCAGGGCGAACTCGACACTGCCTACTTAGCACTGGTCAAGGCGTCAGTTCCTGTTCGTCAGTACGCTGCTCATCTCGTGCACGAACATACCGCTAGATTGGACAAGAATCGGACCCTCGTCCATAGTATGAATCTGGAACCTGACACAGCTAGACTCTCCTCGGTTTTGCGGGATATCAATCAAGCTCAGATCGCTGTCTTGCGCACAAAATCTGGTTTGGA
>DASTQY010000261.1:0-2229 GCA_035761525.1 Nitrospira sp.
AGCTCATAACGAGGCTGGTCGCATCCTCCCTTACCTCCTTCAGATCACCCAATATTTTAGAGAGCACAAACGGACGTATGAGCTGTTGGTCGTTGATGACGGCAGTACCGATACGACAGCATCGGTTGTCGAAAATCTCGGTCGTGCCAATCCGGCCGTGCGGTTGCTTCGACTGCCAAGGTGTCGGGGCAAGGGGGCGGCGGTGCGACATGGAATGCAATCAGCAGTTGGTTCTCTGCAATTGTTCGCCGACGCTGACGGAGCGACTCCTATAGAGGAGTTCGCTCGCCTCGAAAAAGCCCTCGCCGACGATGTGGACATGGCGATAGGCTCTCGAGCGCTGGCCTCGCGACTCCCCGGCTTCGCCGTCCAGGCGCGGTTCCATCGAACGTTGCTTGGCCTGCTGTTCAATGCCGCAGTGCGTCGCAGCGGCATACGAGGAATCGCAGACACACAGTGTGGGTTCAAGTTGTTCCGCCGCGTCATCGCACAAGACTTATTTGCCCACGCCTCGGTCGATGGTTTTGGATTCGATCTGGAAGTGTTATACGTGGCCCAACAGCGGGGTTATCGCATCGCCGAGGTGCCGGTGAATTGGTCTGATCAGCCAGGCTCAAAGGTTCGTGTGCTCAAGGACGGTGTCGCCATGCTACGCGAACTTGCCACGATCAAACGCAATGATCACCGTGGGCGTTATAGCCTCAAGCCGAACTCGACAGGATGGGGGCACGTCAGCGCGGATCGCCTGAGGATTCCAGTTCGATAGGCAACAGCCGATAGATCGCAACCTTTTCGTCTCCATAGACTCGCGTCCAACCAGGCCCCTGGGCCAGGGCTCCATCCAACTGCGTCTGTCTCCTCACCATGGCCCAGTCGATCGAATATTTTGTGAGTATGGTGAGATCCGGATCCGCTCCGGTCAATGCCATGTAGTCCGGAAATATGCGGCGCTCTCCGCGGCGCCAGGCAGGCATCCGGCCATCAATAAAGATTCGGGTCTCAGGTAGCCACCAGAGTAAGAATCCTCCATACGCGTAATCATTGTATAGACGCCTGCCTATCACATCCCGGTTCTTTCGTATCCATTCAACCGCTTCGATGGGATAAGAAGTGCTTCGGAAATACTCGGCCGGCCTGGTACCCGAAAAGGCGACTTGTGGCAGATGATCAGCGCCTAACCCAAAGAGGATGGCACCCATTGCGACCGCCGCGGCGAGGTTGCCCTGCCTCGCCGTCAGACGACGGCCCGGCCAGCGACGCTGGAGCGTGTGAAATCCTTGGGCCATGACGTCAACACAAGTCGAGAGGCTGCAAATCAGAAAAAATGGAATATTTCGCATGTGCCGCAACGAGAGCGCGAGGAACACGCCCCCAATGACCCATCGGACCGGTTCAGTCCGCCGGTACCAAAGCATCATGGACAACGTGAGTCCTGCAAGATAGAGCGCATATCTGCGGCCGGCTACACCGCTCATCGACAGAGGCTGCCACTCCTGCAGCGTGTCGAGCATAAACCGGTCCGACAACGAATCCACAATCTCACCGTGCAAGCGCCAGCCGTAGGGATTGATCAACGTGACAGCAGCCGAGAGAATCGTGAGCAAGGTCAGTCGCTTGAGATCATCCCAGGATAACAGCGGCTCATCATACTTCCGCGCGGAGACGAGGCGTCGTTCGGACAACCATCTGAGTATTGCGGTCGTGACGATGATCAGTCCCAAGACCATAAGCCCTGCCAGAAAGCCGCCGTGGAGATTCGCCCAGCCAAAAAACAACGGCGGAATCCACCATCGGGCAGACGGTACGCCGTCCTGCCAACGTTTGAGCAGAAACAAGAGCACGGCCAACCCGAGCAGCGTCACCAATTGCGTCCTTGCTCCGAGATAGGGCAATGCCACCCAGAGAGACATGGCGCAGGCGAGCCGACGGAAGACAACCCCGGCACGGGAGGTTGCGCTGCCTATCAGCCATGCGCCGGTCGTGACGCACGCAAACAATAGGATGATGCTAAGGCCTCCACCAAGCGAATAGATGGCCCCGATGAACACGTCGGTCAACCAGGCATGTTCGACCCATGCCCAATCCGGCATCGTATGAGAATAGGGGTCGCTGTGGGGCAGCGAGAATCCGTTGTGCAGAAGGTCCAAACCGGTCCGGAGATGCCAGCCGAAATCGGGCTCCGTCAGCGGTTGCAGGGCAAAATTCACGATCACCATGAGGAGGAGGAAA
>DASTQY010000262.1:0-9082 GCA_035761525.1 Nitrospira sp.
GGGTTTTCGACTTCGGCGACCAAGGCATAGCGAAGTTCGCCGGTCTGCAGACCCATGTAGTCATCGCAACGTCCGAGACCTCCGCTTAGCTTGAGCCCCGCAACTTTTCTGAGTTTCAAAGGAGCTTTGGCAAGGACCACCAACCCATTGTTCAGATACGGAACCACAGCGAGCCCTGGCGCAAGACGCACACCGCAGGCATCAACTTGATGCACTTGGCTATACTCCACACCAACACGTTTCATCGCGGCGACATACGTCTCGGCCATCTCAGGCAGAGGATTGACCTCCTGCAGGAGGATGAGCTCAGGTCGGGCCACCGCTAGTTGCTCGAATTGCAAATGAAGCCTCGCCTGGCGTGCCTCATTAGATTCGCTCGGTTTAACCGTCAGGCCGCTGGGCTCCAGGCCATGCAGCGTGTTGTAGGACAGCACGGTGACCCGTTGCATCGGCGAACCGGATGGCTCCGGTACGGTTGCCCCCTGTCTCGCTGCAGCACAAGCGACGGGCGAGATCGCAAGGGCCAAGACAAGGAAGCGGAGACGATAAGATGGCTTCATCAGGCGCTCCTAGAAGACTTGAGACCGGATCGCCATATACTCTGTGTCCGGCAGCAACAGCCAATTGGTGACTCGTGTGACTCCCATCGTCCCCGCCGCCGCCCGTTCTGCCCGTTCCCTATCTTCGCCGCCAGAGACGACGCCCAAGAGCACCACACGGCCGTTCAATACCTCCACATGCACCCGGCCCGACACCATACCTATACCGCCTGTGAGGGCAGACTCGATCTGAGACTTCAGAACTGAATCTGCAGTCACCTTTCCAGCATCCGCAGATGGCCGCTGTTTCACTGGAAGCACGGCCTCAATGGATTGAAGGCCTTTGACAGTTTTCGCAGTCTCGAACACCGCCTGAGCCTGCTCAGGGCTGTCGACGTATCCGACGACGTATCCCCTGTTCATGAAGACATAGGTCGCAAGACCGAGGGCGGAGAATCCGAAATGATCGACCAGGGCTTGATGCAGGCGAACCTCGCTTGCATGGTCGTCGGCCGCTGAAAGGGGGTTCAGCCTCTCCTCCGCCGCCTCCATCATGACTGTATATCGATCTCCGGCGCAGCCATTTAGGGCCAGCACCACGATCAGCCCACTCACAAAAGCAGTGAAGTGGGTCTGACTACTCCGCTCAATCGGTTGCGAAATGCTGTACAGATTCATAGAGATGCACCCAACGCATCTCGAATTGGATACGGCGACTATCGAGATGTGTGGGGTACCATGTCTGGGCAAACAGGGAAACTGTCAAAAATAACAGGAGCAGCGTGAGACCCTAATGGATGCGGGGTGGTCCCTGTGATGATAGAGAGTTACCTGCGAGTTCCCATAGGTCGGATCACTATCGAACCTTTGTGAATTGTCCATGATATCGTGTACCGTTTTCTTTGTTGGTCGTATCCACGACGAGCACTCGCGCCCCTTTGTGGTCATAAAGGGTAAACGTCACAGCGCGATGCTCCGTGTCACCGATCAATCGCCCCTCGCGCGGTTCGACTCCTCCGGAACCTACGGCCGATTGGGACAAGGTTTCGCCGGCGAACAGATAGGTGCTGTTGGGGCGGATGATCAGGCGAACCGCACCCTCAGGAAACATGGCCTCGTCCTTTGTCACGGTTCCGTCCCACTCCCCCACCACCATCGAAACATCAGTAATCGGCACGGACTTCCACGAGGGATCAGATTGAGACGGTCCTCCGGCGCATGCGACCATTGCACTGACCATGAGGACGAGCGGGCAGGTCATCCACGACTTTTTCAGGCTGAAAGGGTGATTCATACAGAGCCTCCTGCAGTCTGAAGGCCATTGTCACTCGCCTTGGATGTCTTGTCATCCATGAAACGCGTCCCCTTCGGGGCAGCGGCTACAGTCGGCTGCTGAGCGACGAACTTGCAATATGGCAGGCAACCGAGGCTCATGTGATTCATACATCGCGACACCCTCTGTGATCAATGAGGCTGACAACTGTTACGATCGCACGAACTCTCCATAATACCGGTCTCCGGTTTCGCGATTGGTCGATTGCAGGAAAATGACGGCAGTGCCTCGACAATCATAGAGTGCCAGAGTCAGGACCCAACGGGCCGTAGCTCCTATCAACCGCCCTCCACACAAGTCCAGTGATCCGCTCTCAACGGCCATCTGTGAAGCAGTCTGCCCTCTAAGGGCATAGTGAAGATCGTCATCAATCATCAGAGATAGTGCCCCCTCTGGAAGAGTGCCGGAGTCAGTTTGCATTGTGCCTATCCAGGTTCCCGTCACCATATCGGGAGCGGTGATGTCCAAGAATTTCCAAGACGTCTGGTCGTGGAGCAGTCGAACAATACTCATCGCCAGCGCCCCTACCAAGAAGGCGCCCCCGTAGAACCGGACCCAACGTACCGCCTTCGATAGCGGATTCATATCATGACATTTGCGTCGAAGATGTGGCGCGATTCGAGGTCCAGGACCAACCGACCGTCCACAGAACCCTGGCAGTCTGGCGATTTCGAAGCCACTGGCATTGGTGTCGCGGTCGACTCACGAGTTCTCCTTACTGGGTATCCTTGGGTCACTGTAAGCCACAACGCGTGCAGGAGAAACTGTCAAAAATGACAGGCGACACGATCCGCACATGGTGATGGTGTTAGAAGCCCCCTCCATCCGCCCTTCATCCGCCGCAGCCCAATGTAAGAGGGCGCTGGAGTTCATGGTCACTCGTTGCGGTCCCTTGCTTCCATGTACGATAATGAGCACATGCGGCTCTCGCGACGGACATTGCTCCAGGCGACGGGATTGGGGGCGTTGGCCGGCATGGTCGGCGGCTGTGACGCCGTTGGCGGTGTCTTCGGTCGCATGTTCGCGGTTCCCCCTCGCGAGACGACCTATTTCACACCCAACTCCAAATTCTATGTCGTAAATTATGCCGACAGCGCCGTGTCCGTATCGCGCGAGATCAACATCGAGCAATGGAAATTGACCGTCAAGGGCGAGGTCAAAACCCCGATGTCACTGGGCTGGAGGGACATCCTGAATCGTGATTCGTACGATCAGGTCTCCACGCTGATGTGCATCGACACCTTGCCGGGCGGCGACAGTCTTGGCAATGCCACCTGGCGGGGCATTTCATTGAAGAAACTCCTTCAGGACGCCGGCGTCGATGAAGACACGGCACGGGACGTGGTGTTCCGCGGCATCGATGGATACGACGACAGCATTCCCTTTAAGCGAGCGATGCAGGATGACGTGATGCTCGCTTTTCTCATGAATGGGGAGAAGCTGCCCAAGGAACACGGGTTTCCACTCCGCGCCATCGTGCCGGGCCTATACGGCATCAAGAACGTGAAATGGATCCATGAGATCGAAGTGTATCCGGGCGACTACCTGGGATACTGGCAGCGCAAAGGATGGACGGACGACGGCACCATCAAGATCTTTTCGCGAATCGACTCGCCAGGGCACTATCAAACGCTGCGAGGAGGCCAGCAGACGTTCCGAGGCATTGCGTTCGGTGGACCCAACAGCATCGGCAAGGTCGAATTGAGTTTCGATTCCGGCCGCACGTGGAACGAGTGCACGATCGCCCCGCCCATGTCACCCTATTCCTGGGTCCTGTGGAGCTATACCTGGCAGCCGCCGAAGCCCGGAAAGTACCAGACCGTCGTCCGGGCAACTGACACGAAGGGACAACTGCAGATTGCTGAGCTGGTCCGACCACAACCAGCGGGAGCGTCAGGCTATCACACGATCATCTCCGAGGTATCGGAAGTCTGATTGTGGGCGTCCCGCTGCTCTCACGCCTGCTTCAGTCGTGACTTCGTATCGCGGATCCCTAGAGGACCACCATCCATGATACGAAAACTATCGTCGGGGTCCTACCGGCTCTATTCTCGCAAGAAAGATTCCAAAACAGGCAAGCGGCGCAACCTTGGTACGTTCAAGACCCGGGCGGCGGCTGAGAAGCATGAACTGGAGGTGCAGTATTTCAAGCGCCATTAATTGGCAGTCAGTAGAAACGGTCTGCCTTTACGCTGCGGCTTATGGTGGAGCGAGCAGATCCGTCGCGGCCCAGGTTACATAGAATAGCACTGTGTACTGATCATAATAAGTCCGTCCGATGATCGTTGCGGACGACCCGACGAATCCCCCCGTGCGATTGTCAAACATGTCCACGTGCAGCCTGGCATATCCGCTTTGCTTCTGGAATTTGAATAGCGCAAGTTCCGGAAGCGAAAAGGGGATGACCGTGCTCTGGATAGGAGGAAGGCCGATGAGGGTCAATCCCTGCATGGTTCCGAGCGATTCCACCATCACGCGGACCAGATAGCTCGCATCTTGGATCGGTATCCGGTACCCATGCCGTCCCAAGACAGCGGCCACCGCATCCCGAATATAGGTTGTCTCGAGCGCAGGACGTTTCGCTGAAGCCAATTCAGGCCCGTTAATCCGTACCAAGGTCCGATCGCTGTCGAGGCTGGTCGCCTGGAGCTCGAGGGTTGCGCCGGGAGGCAATTCCAGTTGTAGGTTGTGGAATGACCGTTCAATCGCCTGTGTCAAGAGCAGTTGCTCCACTGCAGTCCTGGGGGTGCGAGAATATTCTTGCTCCACCGCGCACCCGGCAAAGGCAACTGTCATCACGAGCACCCAGAAAATTCTTTTCATAGGGTCAAGCACTTAGGCCGAGAAGGGTACAGCCTAATCGAAAGACATACTCACCGCAAGGCGAAATGGGGCGGTACCACAATGAGAGCGGCCCTTCAGATCGAATCGCTCCTACCTGGCCTGGATGGGCTTTCCTGCGGGGTCGTCTTTCGGTTAACATGGCGTCCCACGACCACCGCACCATCGAATCAGATGTCTGAGCAAACTTTTACCGATCCTCTAGCCAGTGAATTTTACCGACAGGGAGAGAGTGAGCTGGAATCGGCGCAGTCCGCGGAGGCAGTCCTCCGAAAAGCCGAAGCGTTCGGACAAAAGGACGCCAGGACGGAAATCATGCAATCGGCCTTCTATTTTCTGGCTGCGGCGCACTTTCTTGAAGGGCGAAATGCAGGCGATTCCGCCCAAGCTTATCATCAGGCCGCCCAGCAACTGCACCGGATCGGATACTTCACGCAGGCGGGCCGCGCCTACTCCAATGCCGGACGACTGGCAGAACACGCCGCTCAAGTGGCGGCGAGCCCTTCATCGAGACATGATCTGCAGCACTTAGCCGTCCGCTCATACTCGCGTGCCAATCATTGCTTCGCCGAAGTCGGCGAGTTGGACTGGTCGCAGACCGAATATCTGAACGAGCGCAATGCCCGAGTGACGTGGGCCAAGATGGAGGGGAAACATCCCTGGGCTCAGCTGGCGTGGAAAGCCACGAGTAACTACGGCACCAGCTTCTCGCGTTGGGGCTTGTGGGTCATCGGCACGATCGGACTGTTCAGCCTGTTGTACGAGCTGTTCTTCCAGCTACGCTGGCTGCAACCGATGGAAACGGATGCCGTCGCTCCCTGGATTCCATTCTGGTCGGCCGTCTATTATTCGGTGAATGTGACGGCAGCACTGGGATTGGTGGACTATCAACCCACGCATGTCCTCAGCCAAGGGGTCGTCGTTGTCAATGTCCTGGCGGGATATATCCTGCTGGGCATCGGCATCGGCATTATCGGCCGCATGATCCGCACCCGTTAGCGCTTTCCCTTCCGTTAGGACAAATGATCCTTCCACGCTTGCTCGTTTGCTTCCTCAGAACGGCGCGCATGTCGCTTCTACTGCGCCCGTCGGGGGAGCACCTCCTTTGATCCCAAAATGCGAGTAATCCCGTGCGCCGCCCTCCGGGAGCACAGGAGCGACATGCGTGGTTGTTCGCCCCTAGCGCCTAAGCAGCCCCGCGATTGAGATCCGATATTCACAGGGTTTGACCCGACTCCGAGAGGTCCTCCCTATCCGACTCAGTCGGTCCACCGACAAAAACACCTGGGCCCACCCGATTCCCGTCAAGGATGACAGCCCTTCCATAGTTTGTGTCCCACCCCGTTTAAGCGCCAGCAGTATCGTCCGATCTACGCACCCTAAAGTTGTGCATTGCGCCTGAATTCCCATGGTCCCCTCCGTTCAACCGAAAGGTGAGAAGCATGTGGTGGCTACTTACGTTGTTCAGCGTAAGTATGAGCCGCAAATGGCGCAATGCAACGATTTCGTGATTTTGCGCAGGCCCTGGGTTAACGACGCCGAGGAGGGCGTGCAGGCGGGTCCAGGCGACGCTGTTGGCACAAAGTCCGAAGTTCAGCGCTGGATACGTCGCGCCATTGGCCCGGTTGCAGGTTATCGAGCCGGATGGCGCCGATGGCGACTCGGATCAAACGCAGTGTCGGATGGCCGACTGCTGCAGTCATGCGTCTCACCTGCCGATTCTTCCCTTCATGGATCACGAGCTCAAGCCATGCCGTAGGCACCCTCAGGCGGACCCTGATCGGTACCGGCCGGTCCCATAGGAGCGGTTCCTGCCTGAGAAGACGCACTTGGGCGGGTCTCGTGCGAATCCCTCTCAACATCACGCCGCGGCGCAATTGGGCCAAGGCTTCTTCCTCGGGAACGCGCTCAACCTGGGCCCAATACACCTTGGGGAGTTTGTGCTGCGGATCAGTGATGCGATGCACCAGTGCGCCATCGGAAGTAAGGATCATCAGCCCTTCGCTGTCGCGGTCCAAGCGTCCTGCGGCATAGACTCCGGGTACGGTGATATAGTCGGCGAGGGTTGGCCGCCCATCTGGATCCTTAAAACAGGGCAGAACATCGTATGGCTTATGAAACACTATAGTTCGTGACATAGCTCAACAGTAATACACTTGTACGCGTGGCCGGTGAGCTCAATCCCCGTCGTCATGTAGGTTTTATGCGTTTCCCTTCACACGTCTATCGCCGTCCCTTCATACGTATTCCCCCTTCGGCTTACTTTCAGAGACTCAAACGACCCGCCTGACCCATTCCGAACAGTGAATTTCCCTAGCTTTGAGCCCTGAGGGATAGACATTCAATACGGCATCGCAATTGCTCACCGCGAGATCGCTGCCTCGCTGATCACTTTAACCCGAATGGATGTCACCGGATGACACCCGTTCTTTTCCCATCCCAAGGAGGTTCTATCATGACCCGTTTTGTACACCTTATCGTATTGGCGGCGCTCCTGGCAGTGGGCATCGGTGCGCCGGTATGCTTCTCAAATGAGCCTGCTCCGGCGGAACAGAAAGAGAAGAAGGACACGAGCGGAAGCAAGGCGGACGACGAGAACAAGCAGGACGACAAGAAAGGTGTAGGCGGCAAGTAGTCGCTTTCCGGGAGCGCAGCACGTGCTGCGCTCCCTTTTCTCCCCCCTCCCTGCATCCGATTTCCAGAACGCTCGCAACCGTCTTGATTGACCCGCACATTCAGTGCACCATAGGGCTCCGTGTGACTGTACGTGGGTCCCTACAGGCCGTGTTCCCCGTGTCCACTCGGGTCGAAACGGTGGTGATTGGAGCGTCGTTGATTGAGGCCATTGAAGTCATTGAGTAGCCAGCATTTGTTCTCGCTTTCCCCCCTCATCGGCTCATGTTAAATAAGGGCACCGACTTTGCTCGTACCTGATTCGGCATACATCTACACCTTCATAACAGGAGGTCTTATGACACCGCACAGCATTCGCCATCATCGGATCCTCATCCAGACCAGCCTGATCACGTCAGTCTTGCTGATGGGATCCGGCTGCGTCTCAACCGATACCCACCAGAAGGCATTAGAAGAACTTGAGAAAAACAAGAAGCTATCGGCCAGCCAAGCAGCGGAATTGGACGCGCTGAAAAAGAAATCCAAAGCCGAATCGGATCAACTGCAACAACAACTGGCAGGGCTCCAGCACAATCTCGATGAGGAAACGATCCAGAGAAAAAACGCGCAGCAGCAAGCGGCTTCGCTCGAGAAGGAACGCGAAGCCTTGACCGCCAGATCAGCGGAACTCCAAAGCAAGCTGGACGGCCTCGAGCGCGACAAAAACCAGTTGGGGACCGAGTTGAGTGACGTGCGCGGACAAATTGCGACTCTGGAAAAGAAACTGGCCGACGAGACCGCGCAGGTATCCGCCCTCGAAAGCGACAAGCAACAGCTCGCCAGCGGAACGGCCACGGCTCAAAGCGAGATCATCAAGCTTCAACAGCGGGCGGCCGAATTGGAGGCCGAATCGGCACGGGTCGCGAAAGAGCGTGAACAATTGCGCCAAGAGCAGTCCAGGCTTTCAGCTGCTCTGGACCAGGAACGCCAGCGTTTGAAGACCGAAGCAGAGGAAAAGGGGAGGCTCGCCAAAGAGCGCGAGCAGCTCCAGCAGGAGCAATCTCAACTGTCGGCCAGTCTGGACGAAGAGCGCAAGCGCCTGAAGGCCGAAGCGGAGGAGAAGGAGAGGCTCGCCAAAGAGCGCGAGCAGCTCCAGCAGGAGCAATCTCAACTGTCGGCCAGTCTGGACGAGGAGCGCAAGCGCCTGAAGGCCGAAGCGGAAGACAAGGCTCGTCTTGAACAGGAACGAGCAGCCAAGGAAGACGAGATCCGTCGTCTCACGAAGACCCAGGAGGAGCTCTCGAGATCCCTCAAGGACGAAATCGCGAAGGGAAACATTACGATCCAACAGGTCCGCGATCGTCTCACGATCAACATGGTCGATCGTGTGCTGTTCGACTCCGGCCGCGCCGACATCAAGCCGGCGGGATTAAAAGTTCTGAAACAGGTCAGCGACGTGTTGAATAAGATCTCGGACAAGCAAATCAGAATCGAAGGGCATACCGACAACGTTCCTATCAGCACGAAGCTTCAGGATAAGTTCAAGACGAATTGGGAACTCTCAACCGCCCGTGCGACAATCGTGGTGCGCTACCTCATTGATCAGGGAGGTGTACAGCGAGAAGTGCTCTCAGCGGTGGGATATGCCGATACGCATCCCATTGCAAGCAATGACTCAGAGCAGGGGCGCTCCTCCAACCGGCGCATCGAGATCGTGCTTCACCCGAAAGATCTCTCGCAAATCGCGGGCGGCCTG
>DASTQY010000263.1:0-6964 GCA_035761525.1 Nitrospira sp.
CGCAGCTGCTCCACCATCGTATTAATCGTTTCTTTGAGTTGAAGAATTTCCCCCCGCACGTCCACGGTAATTTTGCGGGAGAGGTCGCCTCGGGCGACGGCAACAGTGACTTCGACGATGTTTCGAACTTGGGCGGTGAGGTTTGACGCCATCGAGTTCACGTTGTCGGTCAGGTCCTTCCAGGTGCCGGCGACACCGGGCACGACCGCCTGCCCGCCGAGTTTGCCTTCGGTGCCCACCTCACGCGCGACACGGGTCACTTCCGAGGCAAAGGACCGCAGCTGCTCCACCATCGTATTAATGGCTTCTTTCAATTGGAGGATTTCGCCCCGGACGTCGACGGTAATTTTCTTCGAGAGGTCGCCGTTGGCCACGGCGATGGTGACTTCCGCGATATTTCGCACTTGTGCGGTCAGATTGCCGGCCATTTGATTGACCGAATCGGTGAGCTCTTTCCACACGCCGCTGGCACCTTTGACTTGGGCCTGGCCGCCGAGCTTGCCTTCCGTCCCGACTTCGCGTGCGACGCGTGTGACCTCGGAAGTAAAGACCGCCAGCTGCTCGATCATCTTATTGACGAGTTTTGCACTGCGAAGGAATTCGCCTTCGAGCGGCCGCCCGTCTTTCTCCAGTGCCATAGCCTGACTGAGGTCCCCTTTTCCGACTGCGCCGACGGCACGGGTGACCTCGGTCGTTGGAGATGCGAGGTCGTCGATTAACGTGTTCAGTGACTCGATCTCATCCGACCACCCTCCAGTGACACCAGGCACCGACAGCCGCTGCCGCAACCGCCCTTCCTTCCCGACAACGCGAGAAATACGGACGACTTCTTCTGCCCGCCTTTGGCTGACAGAAAGAATATCGTTCATCGTGTCGGACATTTTCCCGAGCACACCCGTCCACGTGGCCGGCAACCGCACGGAGAAATCTCCGTTCCGGTACGCCACCATGACGTTAAGAATTTCGCCAAGTTGCTCGTTGATGTCATGACGGCGGCGGGTACCACCATTGGCGGCAACCGGCGCATCCTCGAGAGCCGTGGTTTCTTGCTCATCGTTCTGGTGTTTCATCGTGCCTCCCGGCGGGCAAAATCGGTAGAACGGTAACCCGTTGGTCTATATGAACCGAGGCAACGTACCGCGAGGGAAGAGACCTTGCTAACTAGGGAGACCCCTAGTACCTAAGTGCATACAGTCATGCACGTTCTACCCCGCCGCGGGACGCGTAAAGTACAAGTCAGTACAGCAGGATTTTCACCGTCGCAAGCAAGAGGGACAGCTAGCCGTAACCCGAGAAACCGTCCCCAGCCCTATACATGGAATGAGCTGTTTCGCTGTACAGGGTGGGGGTTGCAATGTCCTTCGAGCTTTCAAAGACTTGCATCGAAGAGAGAAGGCAGGTTGAGTCAGCATCAACGAAGTCCGGGCCATAGGTTGGCGGCGACACTGAGATTTCAATCGAGAGCAAGCGGACACCACATGGCGTTTGGAATGGAAAACTGAAAACAAGACCGTTGTCCCTGCAACGCGACCAGGATCGACTGTTCACGAAACCCCGTCTTCCTCCAACGCTTGGCGAAGCAGAACTTCACGCAGCAACGTTTCCAGGTCTTGATGCATCAACTGAATGCTGGATTCCAATTGATGCAGCATCGCCTCGCGCACATGCAAATCTTCGCTGTCATAGAGCCCGCCTTCTCCGAATAGGAGAGCCTTGCGCTCCTTCTCCTGATGCGAACCGGGCGTTCCCAATCGTCCTTCGTTCCACGTCTGAATAAGCACATCGCGCAGGCTGTGCCCCTCCAGATCACGGATGTCCGGTTCAGTCAGGAACCGCCAGATGCCGGGAGGAAAAAATTCCTTTTCCTTGCCCTCGCCGTTCCAAAATGCCTGGAGATGATTGTGGGGGTGGGTGAATTCCTGCCGGACCTTCGTGAAATTCGCGGACGTACCGAAAAGAACTTCCAATGTCCCGCCGGCGACGGATGCGATGTCTGCGGCATCCCCGGCTCTTGTTGCCATGCCGATACCTCCAGACAGGATGTTCGCTAATCCGCCCGCGATGATGCCGAGAATCGTCTGGGTCGTCGTTCGTGTGGTCTGCACTTGCTTGAGGCGGTCTTGTACCTCATCAGCACGTTGAACTTCACATTCTATCTCGGCGACTAGACTCGACACTTCCATGTTGGCGAGCTGGAGCCGTGTCGTCAATTTTCGACGGGCCCGTTCGATCTCTACAGAGGAGGCATGCTGATTTTCCAGACGCGCGAGATGGTTGAGCAGCGGCAGCAGATCCATGACGTCGGCCACATGCACGGCGATGGTCGAGTAGAGTTTGACGGCCTCTTGCCGTTCGGCCGACAGGCTGGTTGCAGCCGGCTTATCCATTTCGCTGAGCGGCATGCGGCGAAGATCCATCGAAGCCGGCAGACAGCGGCGATCAAACGAGGTCGCTTTCCCCGGTGGCAATGTCGAGGCACAGGCGGTGAGGAGAAGAGAAGAAACCGCGACCAGACAGAGCGGGGTGGATCGCATGGCGCGTCGATCGCTCCTTCATGCCGCCGCCCGGCGAGCGTCCTGCCCCAACCGGCGATGAAGCAGGGCCAGCACCGCTGCTTCTTCCGGCGGAAGGTCCCGCACGTGTGAGCGAAGCTCCCGGCCGGTTCGTCGATTGAGCGACGCCGCGAGCGTCCCGTCGAAATACGCGTTGACGATGTCGGGATGGACATAGCACTTCCGGCAGACGGCCTTGGTGTTGCCAAGGCGTTTGGCTACGGTTTCGATGGCCCTAAGCACGTTACGTTTCGCTTGCGCCTGGGAATCAACCGCACTGAATTCCCGGAGCGCGTAAGCCGCAAGGACGGTGCCGGCCCACGTCCGAAAATCTTTGGCGGTGAACTCATCGCCTGCGATGGTCTTCAAATAGGCATTGACGTCGGCCGCGTCGATCGTCCGTCTCTGCCCAGTCTCATCGAGGTACTGAAATAGTTCGAATCCAGGAAGGTCCCGGCTTTGGCGCACAATTGACGCCAAGCGGCGATCCTGCAGATCGACGGCATGAAGGATGCCGCTTTTGCCGTGGAACTGAAACCGAAGGGCGGAACCGTTGACCCGGACATGACGGTCACGCATGGTGGCGAGACCGAATGAATCATTCTTCTTGGCGTATTCCTCGTTCCCGACGCGAATAAGCGTGACCTCCAACAAACGCACGACGGTGGCGAGGATCTTCTCTCTGGGAAGGCCTTTTCGAGCGAGGTCCTTCTCCACGCGTTTTCGGATCAGAGGAAGCGCGCGCCCGAATGCGATCATCCGTCCATATTTGTTTCCGTCTCGGACTTCACGCCATCGTGGATGGTACCGATATTGTTTGCGGCCCCGCGCATCCCGGCCCGTCGCCTGTACGTGCCCGTCGGCGTCTAGACAAATCCAGACATCCCGCCAGGCGGGAGGTACGGCAAGGGAACGGATCCTGGTCAACGTTTCCCCGTCGCGGACCGGCCGGCCGTCCGGCCACAGATACCGCATACCATGTCGCTGCCGGACCCTCGCAATGCCCGGTCGGCGATCATCCACGTAATGCAAACCGGCGGAGCGGGCTACAGATTTTCCGTCGGCAACGGCGTGCCCTCCGATATGTGGACTCTGAACGGACTTTCGCCCGATGGTGCGCTCCCTCTCGCTCATATCTCAAAAACTGGGATTCGCCATGGCCATACCCCCTTTTACATGGCGAAACGGACATTTATCTATGGCCGCTCACCGACGTTTCGGTCTTCAATGGCTTATCCATCATATTATTAAGCCGCTCGACGGCCTGACTTCCGCCCGCGGGCTTTGGCTGGTGCCGCCGGCATGCGAGCTTTCCCTTTGGACTCGACACTCTTCTTCAAAAGAGCCATGAGATCGATGACTTCCCCTTTTGCCGACCGCTTCTTTTCCTCGGGTGCCGGTTCCATCACGACTTCGGTTTGTCCAGCCTTAATGCGCTTCTCGATTAATGCCAAGAGATCTTCATGATACGAGTCCTTGTATTCCTGAGGTTTCCAGGCGGCGCTCATGCCTTCAACCAGCCGGCGAGCCATCTCGATTTCGCGAGGATTGACACCGACTGCCTTGAGATTACTCGACGGCAGCTCAAGCTCAGCCGTATCCCGCAACTCGTTACTGTAGCGAAGCGTGTTCATGACAATCACGTCACCTACTGGAATGAGAGCGGCAACGTACTGCCTGGTGCGGATGACGACGTTCGCAATGCCGGTCTTCCCGGTTTGCTTCAGCGTTTCGCGTAACAGCGCATATCCTTTGTGCCCACGTTTGTCCGGCGCCAGATAATAGGGCGTCTCAAAATATATCGGTTCGATCTCTTCCTGTTCGACAAAGGTCAGGATGTCGACAGTCTGCGTGGCCTCCACGTTCGCGCGCCTGAAATCTTCATCCGTCAGCACCACGTACCGGTCCTTTTCGTATTCGTATCCTTTAACGATATCGTCCCATGTCACCTCTTTGCCGTTCTCTTTGTTGTACCGCTTGAATCCGACCGGTTTCATATTGCGACGGTCAAGCATGGTGAGGTCAAAATTATTGCGTTTCTCGGCGGAGTACAGTCCCACCGGGATATGAACCAATCCGAAACTAATCGCACCTTTCCAGACTACCCGCGGCATAAGCACTCCCTATTATAATTGGCAGAATCTACGATCCCGCCCGCTGAGTGATCCATTCACGTCTCGGAAGCGTGAATCATTCAACGCATTAGGCTGCCTGCCTCACCTCACCTTTGTGCCCTTCCCGTTCCCTCGACGCCTGTGCAATCTCCGCGTTGATTTCACCGCCAAGCAACAGCACCATACCGCTCCAATAGAACCAGAGCATCAGGACAATGACCCCCGCGATCGAGCCGTATACTTTGTTGTAATCGCCAAAATTGTCGACATACGCTTTGAAACCGAGAGATACGATCAGCCACATACAGACGGCGAACACGGAACCAGGCGTGATCCAATGCCAGCGTTTCTCTCGGGTGTCCGGGCAGATGTGATAGATCGCGGCGACGACTACGAGCATGAGGCCGACGATGATCGGCCACTGCAAGACATTCCACAACCAGGTGAAGGCCACACCCAGCCCGAACAGGTTCGCGATCCAGCGACCGATCGTCGGCCCGTACAGGACGAGTGCCATCGAGAGAATGACGAAACCAGCAAGACCTATGGTGAGCACCAGCGCGGTCAGTCGGACACGCCAAAACTGACGACGGTCCTCCTTCACACCAAATACGACGTTGAGCGCGTCCATGATCGCCGTGACACCGCTGGACGATGCCCACAAAGCTCCCAACGCGCCGAGGGAGAGGATGTTGGCCCCGCTGCCTTCTGCGACCTGGGTCAGGAATCGCTCGACCATGGAGAGCGCATCCTCGGGCAGCACGTTACGCAAATAGCTCATCAGTTCAGGCATGAAGCTCTGGACTGAAAAGAGGCCCATCAGAGCCGTCAAGAAAATTAAGGCCGGAAACAGTGCAAGCAGGGCGTAATAGGAGAGTTGGGCGGCGCGGCCAAGCAGTTCGTGTTCTTGGCTCTTGCGCCAGAGCCGCCGACCAAGTTCGGCGAGACTCATACCGCCCAGCGTCCATGGGTGGGAAACCGTGCGACGGATAGCGGTCGACGCGCCGGCAGTGCGACTCATTATGCGACTCGTTCGAAGCCGGGGAGGATCGCTTTGAAGAAGGCGTTTTGCACCAACTTCGCGACGACCTGCCACGTATTGGCCTGCGGATTTTCAACCGGTCCCGACAGATTTGTGACGGTGGCTGCTTCATCACGAGGTTTATTTTCGAAGATGCCGAGCACGCCGCCGGCGACCGCTTCCCACACCTTTTTCGACAAGGCTTTATCCTTATCCTGTTCGGCATCATAGACTTCAACGTCTTTGAGCATCGGCTTTACATAGCCGCGGATCTGATTATCTTTCACCGTCATCTCACTGAAGAATGCAAACGTGCCTTGGTGGATATCCATATCCCCATGCGCACGCAGGACGTCATTGAAGGCGCTGACATTTGTTTTGACGATTTTGGCGTTGAGACTGAAGTCCGGCCGGGGCTTCTCCGGACGGAACGTGGCATTCATCACGGTGGGACCGCTCCCCATGAATTTGCCCGTGATCTTGACGACTCCTGTTCCTTCTTCGAGCCGATTACTGAGGTTTTGTAGTTCGACCTCCATGTCGGTGAGGAAGACACGATAGTCCGGCGACGTGGCCTTATTGACGAAGCCGATTTCGCTGTTGCGAATCTTCCCCTGCTCGACTTTGACCCGCATTGTTGAACCGTGTTGCGCTTCTTTAACGGTTTCCGCCGCCTTCTTCACCCGTTGGACCTCTTTCGGCTTCGTCACGGCTGAGTGCACATAATCAATTTTGGCATCGTCCAACTGGAACTGATTGATGGCCACGACGGAGGACGTTTCCGAATATTGCACGTGGCCGTTCACATCAAGCACTCCCTCACGACATTGCACGTTGAAGCGTCCAGCCACCGGCAGCAAGTTCTTGAGTTGCAGCCGCTCGATTTTCAGATCCGCATCCACTTTTGGAACTGGGATGGCGAACCAATCGGCACGGCCCTCAAGATTAATCTGTGATTGGTCGGGGAAGTTCGCATGCACACGGAGCTTCGCAGGATATTCGTCGTTCTCTTCCGGTCTGTTGGTAATATTCGTCGCTTCGATATCAAATCGTTCGACGCGGAGCGGTTCAGAAGCCGCCTTGCCCGCATCATAGGTCATATGACCGTTCGTCACGTAAAACGCGCCGCGAAAGGCCATGCTCTCCCGTAAGCGGTCTTGCCAGGCCTCCGCCGCCTCCTTCACCACTTCTTTGTCCCCTTTCCGTAAAAATCCGTCCACATGCTTTTGGGTGACGACAAACACTGGTTCCTCCACACGAAGCTCGGCCCCGATTTT
>DASTQY010000264.1:0-2655 GCA_035761525.1 Nitrospira sp.
ATGACCTTCAACGCATGAGAGATCTTCTCGCAGTCTTCGCGGAAGCCTTCGACGAACCTAACACATACCTTTCAGCCCAACCTGGCGACTCATACCTGCGGAACCTCCTGAATCAGAACCATTTCATCGCCGTCACCGCAGTGAATGGCGATGAGGTCGTCGGTGGCTTAACAGCTTATGTGCTCGACAAATTCGAACAGGAGCGCAGCGAAATCTACATATATGATTTGGCTGTGGCGAAGGCGCACCGGCGAAAAGGCATGGCCACTGCCCTCATTCGGTTCTTGCAGAATATTGCGAAGTCTTACAACGCGTGGGTGATCTACGTTCAGGCCGATACGAGTGACAAATCGGCGATGACACTGTACGCCTCCCTGGGACGTAGGGAGGACGTTCACCATTTTGACATTCCGGTCAGAATAGGGTTGGCACGTCCCGACGTCTAGGGTGAGAGTTGGCTCGCCACGCGCCGCGAAATTCAGAATGTCCCGCTTCCCTGTTCACTGGGTACATCATGTTGCTCAGAGCTTCGGTTGACCCCAGTTTCGGCGGAGCGTAACATAAAATCGTGCCGTTCCGATCATATCCGCGTGAGAGGAGACTCTCGTGGAGAATCAAGTCGGGGATCAGCCAGTCCTCAATTATATTCAGCGCCTTGTCGGAGAGGAACAACGATTGTACCAGCAAGGGAAGCTTCCCCAAGCCGATCGTAAGCGGCTCGCGGAAGTCCAAGTCGAACTGGATCAGTGCTGGGACCTCTTGCGCCAGCGACGTGCCCTTCGCGATGTCGGGCTCGACCCGGAGGACGCGCAAGTTCGCCCGCCGCAGGTCGTCGAGAATTACGAGCAGTAGGGATTCCTCGTCAACGAGCGCACACAGCCGGACAATCTGGCCCGCCACGCCTCGCGAAATGGTTGGTGGCACCGCTTCGAAACTCTTCAAGCACTTAGAAAAGTAGCCTGTCCCCTTTTTTATCCTCTTTTTTATCCCGCTCAACTCCCGTGTTGCCAGCTCTTGAAGACAAACTCGAGGGAGTAGCCATCAGGATCTGCGACCTGCGCCGCATAGTAGCGGGGATCGTAGTGAAGCTGCGGACCCGGCGGATGTATCTGGCGACCGCCCGCCGCGATGGCGGCGGCGTGCGTGGCATTGACCATCGCCTCAGAGTCGGCGACGAACCCGATGTGAACCGCCCCCGGCGAAGGCTGGCCCGCCCTGAGCCAGAAGAACATGCGCCCCTGTGCCCCGAAGCCCTTGAGGTCCGGATGGCCGGGAGGGCCGTCCTTCCCGTCGTAATCCAAGCGCTGCGTGATGCCGAGTGGCTGTAGGGCGGCACTGTAGAAAGCGATCGAAAGTTCGATGTCGCCGACCGTCAGGAAGATGTGATCGAGCACGATGCCCTCCTTAGACGTCGGCTTCTCGAACAACCCGAGTCGGCCGACACGCCGATTCAAGACATGATAAGCGAGGTCCCCAGCTGCGAGGCGAGGCCGGCGTGGCATGGCAGGGCTTGTTTCGAAACCAGAATTTTGCTGGCAAGAAAAGACTCCCGACCCCTTGTCTGGTGCCTCATTGGGCTTGAGCGCGGCGTGACAACGAGACAATGTATGACGCCGACCGCGCGGCGATCATCGGATCGGCTGCCTCGATCCCGGGAACCACAGATCCGGGCATAAAAAGGAGTTTCTTTTCTGCGGCTTGGCTGTCTGCCACCGCCTTGGTGATGGTGATCGTGCCCAATTCTACTTTTTTTCGGGTATCGGGCCATACGATCGTGGGATCGTCGACCTTGTCGTCCGCCTCGGCCACTTGCGCCAACAGTTTGAATTTGATCGGCCCGCGCCGCACTCTTTCGTGAATCTCTGTGGTCAGATAATCGGGGCCCATGGCCGACACCTGCTCTTTGGGCAGGTATTGCGCACCGGCGACCGGTTGCAGTTGATAACGAATGTGGGTGTGAGTCCCCTTTGCGTTTGTGAACTTGAAGGCATTGATCCCGAAATAGGGAAGGGTGGCGTAACTTACCGGTGGGGGCTTAGGTGTCTCCACGAAGGCTTTCGCAGCCGGGTGGGCGCCGAGAAATTGTTCGAACTCAGTAGGTTTTGACGCCTCTGGTCCGCTCGCAGCAATCGCGAGCAGGAAGTCCCTGAACTCGTCCGCAGTCGCAACGGGAAAGCTGTTGACAGACAGGACAACGAGATCCGTCTTGGTCCCATCGGGAAGAGAAAATTTCACTGCCATGCCGCGTGGCATTGCGTCTGTGTCAGGAACGGTCGGCACTCCTGAGCCTGCGGAGAAACGCACGGTAACGGGAATTGGGGTTTTTCGCTTCTGGAGGTGAGCCGCCTTGCTCAAGGATGCCGCCGCCCCACTCGGCGTGAAAGCCCCATCCAGTACGACGCCCTTCGAGTGATTAGCCCGTATGCCGGGATGAGCGCCGAAGACCTTGTTGAACGCATCGACGAGTTGTTCAGCCTGGGATTTCTGACTACCGGACTCCTTCTGAGCCCCCACATACGCGGGAGTTGTAAGGATGAGAAGAACTGTTCCTGCCGCTGCGAGTAATGTCCACATCGTGGTTCCTCCTGAGAGCTGCATTCGAGTCTGCCGGTCGCTGAGTTGGGAAGCGGTGGAAACTCTACTCCTTCATACCAG
>DASTQY010000265.1:0-2650 GCA_035761525.1 Nitrospira sp.
GGTTGAGCCGGGCGGTTCAGTCGGGAGTGAAGGAAGCAATGGACCGCACGAAGCGGCCTCTGGTCGAAGCTGTCTAGGTCCCTCATTCTTCAGATCCGCAAATAACCACCGACGCATTCAGTCTGTCGCCGCAGTGGCTACAGGCTGTTTGCGTGCGTTGTGCTCCTTGACCGTCCTCCACCTCGATGCTAGAGTCCGCCTGCTCCCTCATTCAGTCGGTTAGTCCAAACAGCTCTCCAGGCCAGCCTGAACCTGTCCGGCTCTCGGTCGACAGACAGCAGGTGAGCGTAAGGCTCCGCTTGTGTGACTGATCCTGCAGGAGTGGCGAAACTGGCATACGCACAGGACTTAAAATCCTGTGGCCCGAAAGGGCCGTACGGGTTCGATCCCCGTCTCCTGCACCAGCGCTCCGGTGTTTCAGCGCGACTTCGTTCCGTTTGAAGGCGGATCAGGCCCGAATGAGGAGATGGTCGATAAAGACAGGCTGATTGCGGAGCATCGTTTGGCGTGACTCGACGTATCGCTGCAACCGGCTTCGTTCTTGCCGGCTGACTTGCACCACCTCGAGGGTGATCCAATGATTCTGGATTCGCCTCACCTCGGCAAGCCCGATGTGGATACTAGTGTTTTCCCCTTCCAGCCACAGACGCACTTTGACAAAGTCGCCTGGAACCAGGAAGTCAGGGGCCGTGAGCTGGGAACTGGACTCGGAGACCTTCAGCACACACCCCTCGGCTTCAATTTGGCGGTCCACACGGACCAGCACGCAATTGATCGTCGTCGTGGGAGTGGCCCAACAAGCCTGTTGTTTACCTATAGCCATAGGCTGAGGCTAGCCTAGAGCCGATGAGGCGTGGTTGGCTATCCCTCAAGAGGAGGGGATAGATGGACTGTAAGATGAAAGGTCAGGCTTGAAGAACATGACATCCCGCCGGTTTTTCGTTCTGGGAGCGTTCTTTGCGGGTACGGCCGTCGCGGCTGGTGCCTTTGGCGCGCACCTGTTGAAACCCGTTCTGGATGCGCCGATGTTAGCCGCTTTCGAAACCGCCGCACGCTACCAGATGTACCATGCCTTGGGACTCTGCCTCGTCTCATCGGCAGACGGACGCTACCCCAACTTGAACTGCACGACGGTGGGGTGGCTTTTTACAACAGGAATCCTGCTGTTTTCCGGAAGTCTATACGCTCTCTCGCTGGTCGGAATTCCATGGCTGGGTGCGCTCACACCCTTCGGTGGAGCCGCCTTTATGGCAGGCTGGGTCTTATTGGCGTGGGGAGTCTTGCGTTCCGATCGGCCTTCCTAACGTTATGGCGTGCAAGTCGCCGTGCGCTTTCCTGTAATGGAACCCCACCCACCTTGGGAATTGACGAAACTCCCTTCCAACCGCTGACCCTCTTTGGAAAAAAGCAGGCTGTCCTCCTGAATCCGTCCCTCTGTTTCCCATCGGAGATAGACGGCATCACCCAGTACGACCGTTTCAGTGAGACCAGGGATAGCCGTGCCCATCCCGGGTGGCGGGAACACGAGCGACAGCTTACGCTCTTCGTGATGCCGCTGATGGTTGTGGACGACCCAAAGCCATGTCCCGCAGAGGCGAGACTGTCCGCGCGCCGTGCGCACGCGATCTTTCCACGTTTTAAGCCGCCACCACTCTTCCATCGTTCGTTGAGCGGCGTCTTGCGCCAGCTGTCCGGCCGCAACGCCGGCGGCGGCCGTCGCGTCCCCGCTATCCCATTGCCTCACCACCTCCTGCAAAGATGTAAATGGGCCGTTTGCCGTCAGCCATGCAACTTGGGATGGCGTCGTGAGGACATCGGTACGGGCGCTTTTCTCTTCCAAACCCCGCATCATCCGGTCCCCGATGTCCCAGGCAACCAACGCCGCAAC
Source organism: Nitrospira sp. (assembly GCA_035761525.1). Taxonomy (GTDB): domain Bacteria; phylum Nitrospirota; class Nitrospiria; order Nitrospirales; family Nitrospiraceae; genus Nitrospira_C. The sequence continues at coordinate 1,889 of DASTQY010000265.1, forward strand.
CAATCGCTGCGCGGATTTCGTGATTTCTGGCACCAGCAGATCTTTGGTGACTTGTGGAGAGAGTCCCTTGGCGGCGATCGTCGCCGCCACGTCGTTCACCTCAGCAGCTCGGCCGATCGCAGCGACGAACAGGTCGAGTGCCGCTTGATCAGTTTCAACTTGAGCAAGCCGATCATGGTGCAGGTTGATGAACTTGTGCCAAGCCGGCGGAGACGAGGAAGCGCGTTCCTCAGAGGCAGCGGAAAGGAAAGTCGGGACGAGGACGAAGCACGCGATCATGAGCAACGCCCGTAAGGCTTGCAGACTGCGCGATGTGACGGAGACGAGCATGGTGACGGACAGATGATTCGCGGCAGAGGGACGGTCGTTATGATCCTTGAAGGTGCTTTTTCAAGAACATGGCGGTTGTCGCCCATGCTTCAGTTGCTGCGGCTTCCCGGTAGCTCTCAGGTCTCGTTTCGTCACTGAAAGCATGCGGCGCATTGGAGTAGGACTGAATTGCTATCGGCTTGTTGTATTTGGCAGCGAGCTCCCGCAGACGTTGAACATCCTGTCCTGACACCCAGGGATCCTGTTCCGCATAATGATAGAGAATGGGACAGAGCGCGTTTTCCAAAGCGGAGTCCGGCTGAATCATGCGTCCATAATAAGAGACCGCTCCCCGCAGGCGCTTCCGCTGACAGGCAAATTTCATCGCCAGCGTCCCACCCATTCCGTATCCCACCACACCGTGAATGTTCCGCTTAATGAACTCACGGGTGT
>DASTQY010000266.1:0-6164 GCA_035761525.1 Nitrospira sp.
GAGAGCCGGAAGGAGAGTATCTCTTTTTATCGTGATGTCATACAGATCGCGGTGCGCAATGCTTGGCTTCGGCTGTATTTTTTAAAGGTGGGCGGCGCTCGTATCGCGGTGCGAATCGCGCTGTTGTTCCAGAACAAACTATACATGCTGAAAGCTGGATACGATCCGCAATACGCCTCTTATGCTCCGGGACATGTTTTGTCCATGAAGATCCTCGAAGAAGCCTGGCGATTACGCTTCGACGAAGTGGACTTTCTGGGCGACGCAGAACGATGGAAGCTCGATTGGGCAACCGATGTGCACCGGCATGTCTGGCTTTTTGTGTTCCCCGGCCATCTCAAATCCCGGCTCTTATACCATCTTAAGGTCCGTGTGATGCCGCGCATCAAAGCTACAAGGAGGGCAGTGGTACGACACGGCGTCCGTGGCTGCCTCACACTCGCCGCACGTCATGCGAAACAAAATGTACTCACGAGCTTGTATCGGCATGAGCGGCATGTCTGGTATGTGGCTGCGCCGGGCGAAGTTCACGCGCGTCCGTTGCCGGACGGCTTGAAGCTTCGCCGGTCCCGTCGTGAACATCTCGACCTTCTGACTCAGTCCAATCTGTATGGCTGGAGCGCAGCGGAATCGTATCTGGGAGAAGGCGGAGATCTTTGGATGGTCCGGGACAGCCAGCGGCCGGTGTTTTGTTGCTGGGTCTTTCGCAAACGCATGCCGACGGTCGCAGCGCGAGGCGGCTGGAAGGACCTGCCCGCGAAGACCGTCTGTTTTGAAGGCGTGGTGACGGATGCCGAATATCGCGGACGCGGAATCGCGCCGGCGGCCTGGGCCTTGGTCGCTCAAAGTCTGAATGATGAAGGGATACATACCATCGCCATTAAAGTGGAAGAGAAGAACCGGTCAATGCGACGAGCGGTCGAAAAGGCCGGGTTTCACGAAATGGCGATTACCGACTTCCGTCAGGTGGCGGGACACTCCCGCATGCAGGTGGTGCCTGTCAATGGGATGTCCGGTCGCGGGGCGGACATCCTCGCCGAAGTTCAAAAGCTTGCAAAGAATTGATGGGGGAGGCGCAGAGCAATGTATCTGCCCGCATGGCCAGGCCTGGGATTTAGGCAGTTGTCCGGCATGACTGGCTGCCATCGTCTGCCGTTTCCTCTCGAAGCACAAGACACCACCTTTTTTCACACGGCCCGGAGCGCCATCTATTACCTGTTTAAGGAACTGGTGAAGAGCGGTCGTGGCGTAGTGCTGGTGCCCGACTACCACATGGGCAACGAAGTGCGGGCGATTCGTGCGTCCGGAGCGCAGATCGCCTGGTATCCGGCTACAAGGCGGTTCGAGATTGACTTGGAGGGGCTGCGCCGGTCCTGTCAGCGCGCGCGTGCCCAAGTGCTGTTTGTCATACACTATGCCGGTTGGCCGCAACCGATCGAAGCCCTGAGAACTTTCTGCGAAGAGTACGGGTTGATATTGGTGGAGGATTGCGCGATGGCTCTGCTCACGGAGCGTGAGGGCCGGCCGGTCGGCACCTCGGGCGACTATGCGATCTTCTGTCTCTATAAGACGCTTCCGCTTCCCGATGGAGCCGTACTCGTCCAAAATCGAGGGCGTTTCGACCAGTTGACCGCTCTGCCATTGCGGCGAAGCGGCAGAATCTTCACCGCCGGCCGCATCGCTGAACTCGGTTTGGAACGGATTCGCAGCCGCTGGCCGCAAATGGGGCGGCACTTGATGGATTGGAAACTAGCTGCCGGCCGCTTGCTGACACGGCTCCGTGTTGAACGGGTTCCGGTCGGGGATACCGGATTCGATGTCGCGAATGTCGATATCGGGATGGCGTCTGTGTCGCGGCGATTGCTGACTCGGTTGGACTATGAGGATATCAAGAAACGGCGGCGCGAACATTTTCATCTCTTGGCTGAGGAGTTCACTGCAGAAGCGGTTCGCACGGATCTGGATCCAGGAGTCTGCCCGTTGTTCTTTCCATTGCTCGTGGCAGACAAGGGGAGAGCGGCACAGGCACTCTGGAGCCGTGGCGTGATGGCCACGCCGCTCTGGAATGAGGGTGATGTGTCCCTCGGATTGCATGAAGGGGAAGCGTCACGCTGTCTTCGCCGTCATGTGTTGGAACTGCCGATTCATCAGGACCTGGGTCAGGACCACCTCACATACATGGCACGACAGGTAAGGAATCTGGGCATCGCGCTTCGTTCCGGGTCCATTCGCGAGCCGGAATTCCAGCCGGTGTGATCCATGCGATGGCGCTGAACACTTATTATGGATCCACGCAGAAAACGGATGAGCCATTCTATGCCAGCATCTTCGGGTCGTACCCGGGGGAAAAAGGAGGGAAGTGGCATGCAAACGGCGGCGATAAGTCCAGTGGAGGAGCAGGAGTCGGTGCAGCCACATGAACGAATCGGGACCGGCCCGCCGGAGGAGGTGCCGGTCAAAGAGTTATCGGTCGATGTGGTTCGGGATTACGAATCCTTTGTCGCCCTGAAACCGGTTTGGAATCGACTCGTCACTGAGGCCGGCATCGATCATCCTTTCATCCGGCATGAGTGGGTTCGAACCTGGTGGGAGTGTTTCGAACACCACGGCACCTTGCACATACTGGTCGTCCGGGAAGGGAGTGAGCCGATAGCCATCGCGCCGCTGATGTTCGACCATGGCCGCCTATTTGGTTGTCCGGTCCGCCGGTTACGGGGCATCGCCAACGTCTATACGGAGCGGTTTGACATCATTCTCACCCGTCGGGCGGAAGAGGCCTCCAGAGCCATTTGGAAGTGTCTTGCTGCCGATGCCTCCACATGGGACCTGTTGGAACTGCGGCAAATCCCGAACGGCGCGCGGGGCGTGGAACATCTCCGCTTCTGGGCCTTCGAAAGCAATTTTCTGCTAGGCCAATGGCATTCATCAGACGGTCCATTCATTCCGATCGATCGGCCATGGGAAGCCTATGCGAAAACCCTGTCCAAGAAACATTTATCCAACCTGCGCGGTCGCGCAAAGGGATTGAATCGAATCGGAGAAGTCCAGCACGAGATTGTGACAGGCGGTGAACACTTGAAACGCGCGTTGGACGAAGCCTTCCTGTTGGAGGCGGCCGCTTGGAAGGGGAAAGCCGGTACCGCGATCATGAATCGGGGCGATCGCCTTGCGTTTTACCGTACACTCTTGACGCGGGCGTCGGAGGCAGGATGGCTGCAACTGCATTTTTTGGCGGTCAATGGGAAGCGGATCGCGGTGCAAATTACTCTGCTCATTCAGAACAAGCTCTATATCCTCAAATCAGGCTATGATCCTCACTTTGCGCCTTTTGCGCCCTCTTTGCTGCTGTGTGAATTGATGCTGCGCGATGCCTGGAAACACGGCTTGGCCGAGGTGGATTTTCTCGGCAATTCCGAACGCTGGAAGCTCGAGTGGGCCCACGAGAGCAGGCCGCATTCCTGGGTCTTTATATTTCCGAATCGCCCGCCGCTGCGTCTATTGCATCGACTGAAATTCTCGGTCTTGCCGCGGCTGCAGAAATATGCCGCCTATCGCGTCCTCCGAAGCGGGATTTGTGGACTGAAAGTCGACGAGGATTAGACTACTTCGAGCTCGCGGCATAGGGTCTCTCAGCCTCTTTCCGGTCCAACTCAGTCTGTGTTTGTGCTTGGGCGTGGTCATCCCTCGAGCAACAGGACGGCGCTGACGAACAGACAGATCGTCTCGCATGGCCGAGGCACTGCCGACACCAGAGGCACAGGGCCGGAGAGAGCAGGTTTACGATACGACGTGTAATGAAAGACACCGGTCAAAGCCGGTGGTGTCCTTGATCGTTGGAGAAGATTATGGTCACGAACACGCTGACGTTAGTCAACCATGCATCGGTACTGATCAAAGGTAAAAAGCAATCCATATTGACGGATCCCTGGTACGACGGGGAGGCTTTTCATCGGGGATGGCGCTTGCTCTATGAAAACAAAGAGAACGAGATTGAGTATGTGCTGAATAACACCAAGTTTATTTGGATTTCGCATGAGCATCCAGACCACTTTTCCATAGGCTTTTTTAGAAAGTACAAGAGTTTGATCATTGACAACAAGATCGTCGTGATGTTTCAGCACACGAAAGATAAGCGTGTCATCAGCTTTCTCAAAAAAGGCGGCTTCAAAAGTATGGAACTTGCTTCTGGAGAGCCGTTCGCTCTGGAAGACAAGTTCACCGTTCGCGTGGTCAAAGACGAATTTTACGACTCCGCACTACTTGTCAATGTGGCAGGAATTAACATTTTCAATCTGAACGATTGTGCCATGCATTCCCAGAAACGCATTACGGCTTTTAAGAACCAATATGGTTGTTGTGATGTATTGCTCACCCAGTTCAGTTACGCGGCGTGGAAGGGGGGGCGGGACCATATTGAGTGGCGGCGGTCAGCGGCGCAGGATAAATTGACGAGCCTAGTCAGACAAGGGCAAACGTTGCAGGCCAAGACCGTCATTCCCTTCGCAAGCTTTATGTACTTTGCCAACGTGTTGAACAGCTACCTGAATGATGGCGTGAACACGCCTCGACGCGTCCGGGAATTCTGTCGCGCTTCGGACGCCGACTTTCGGTGTGTCTTTCTCAAACCGATGGAGTCCCTCGATTTGGACGACAACGACCGTCCGAAGCAACAGGAGACGTCCCTGTCGTTTTGGGAGAATGCGTTCACATCCAATAAAACATACATTCAATATGAGGAATCCTACTCGATTGATCAACTGTCTAGATTGTTCAAGACCTACTGCGAGAGGCTGAAAAAGAAGAATGCCTGGTGGTTGATTCGGGTGTGCCGGTATCTGCGGATCGCATTCAGGCCAATCACGATGAAGCTTGTGGATACGGGAGAAGTCGTCCGTGTGGATTTAGCGAGACGCAAGATTGGTCCGGCCGTAGTTGACCCGGAAATTGCGCTGCATTCTGAATCGTTGGCGTTCATTTTCAAGTTTCCTTACGGGTTCGATACGCTTGGGGTGAACGGGACATTTGAAGAACTGAAACAGGGTGGGTTCGATAAGTTCACCAAGACCTTTGCGATCGAAAACCTGAACAACATCGGGTATTCCTTCAAATTAGCACTCGCATTCGATCTGAATGTGATACTGATTTTCATCGGAAGGCTCATGCGGGCATCGCGCAAGCTGAACGCGGGTAAGACAGTGGCCCGTGAAGTCGTCAGAGCCAGAGCAGCCTGACTTGACCTGCGTTCGCGATCGGACCAATTCCTCCTCATCGTGTCTCATCGGTGAGGGAGGGCTCATCCTGCTTGAGCCCTTCCAATTCACAACTTGCGGAAGGACGATTCGGTATGTGCGGTATTGCCGGCATCATGAGTGCGAACGGTCGTCCGGTTCTCGAGGACGAGTTGCGGGCCATGTGCGCGGCGATGATTGCGCGTGGACCAGACGACGAGGGGGTGTATCTCGACCGAGGAATCGGTCTCGCAATGCGCCGCCTGAGCATTATCGACTTGCAAACGGGACATCAGCCCGTATCCAACGAGGATGGCTCGATCTGGGTGGTGTTGAACGGGGAAATCTATAACTTTCAGGAACTGCGGGAGGAATTGAGCAAGCGCGGCCATACGTTTTCGACCGCAACTGACACCGAAGTCATCGTGCATCTGTACGAAGAGTTCGGAGATCGATGCGTTGACCGTCTCCGTGGGATGTTCGCCTTCGCGCTCTGGGACGAACGCCGATGCCGGCTGCTGATTGCCCGCGACCGGCTGGGCATCAAGCCGTTGTATTACGCAATGGTTCAAGGCCGGTTGCTGTTCGCGTCTGAACTGAAAGCCATCTTGCAGCTGCCCGAGGTGGACCGGACCGTGAATGTCACCGCGCTCGATCATCTGCTGGCGTACAAAACGACGCCGGAGCGGCACAGCATCGTGTCAGCCGTTCGGAAGCTGGAGCCCGGCCATTGCCTCACCCTCACTGGGTCAGGCGAACCACGTGTCGAGCGCTATTGGTCGTTGCGCTTTGAACCGGAGACGGGACGGACGGAAGACGACGTCGCAGAGGAATTGCGGCAGCGTCTCATGGAATCGGTCAGGCTGCATATGGTCAGCGATGTCCCCGTGGGCGCGTTTCTGAGCGGCGGCATCGATTCCAGCGCGGTCGTCGCGG
>DASTQY010000267.1:0-12526 GCA_035761525.1 Nitrospira sp.
CGGCATTCTTGGATCAATTGCGCCCCGGCGACCTATTTATCATCACCGGCGACCATGGACGGGATCCAAACAAGCCTCATGCGGTTCCGACCCGGGAGTGGGTACCTCTCCTCATTACCGGCCCCAAACTGGCCCAGGGCGTAAACTTCGGCTTGAGACCCACGGCCTCTGACCTCGGTCAAACCGTCGTCGAAGCGCTGAAAGGGGAATCCTTGACCGTCGGAGAGAGTTTTCTCGACGTGCTGAGGCCGGGATGACCAGCATGACACCTGTGATCTGAAAATCCGGAGCATTGAGCGGAGTGGACTTTCTGAATGACGTATGAAGAAAAGTTGAAATCCCTGGGATTAGAACTGCCGGAGGCGCCGAAGCCTGTGGCGACCTATGTCCCTGCGGTGCGGACCGGCAATCTGTTATTCCTGTCGGGCGTCCTGCCGATGCGAAACGGACAATTGGCATTCACCGGCAAACTCGGACGTGAATTGACCGTTCTCGAAGGGATCGAGGCAGCCAAGGTCGCGATCCTCAATGCGCTAGCCATTGCGAAACAGGAACTGGGAAGTCTCGACCGTATCACGCGCGTCGTGAAAGTGGTCGGTCATGTCGCCTCGGCAGACGGATTTACCGAGCAGCCGCAGGTGTTAAACGGCGCCTCCGATCTGCTCGTCGCGATCTTTGGAGACGCGGGACGCCATGCGCGCGTCGCCACTGGAGCCGCCGAACTTCCGCGTCGCGCCGCCGTGGAAATCGAAGTCATCCTGGCAGTTTCCTGAATAAAATGAAGGCCCTAGAGGCAGGTTCCGCGTCCTCTGCGGCTTGACACCCGAAAAAACCGCTTGTTATAGTCCGTCGTCCCTCGCTTCACGCTGTACCCCGGTTACCCTCCAGACTCGTGCGTGGGGTTCTCGTGCCACGCAGGGCTCTCAACACATGATGGCCAAGACCTATCTCAGTCGCTGGATCATTGTCTTCGGTACTGTCTTGCTGGCGGCCTTGGGCAGTTACCAGGGAACGGAGGCTGCGCCCTCTTCCCCTCTCGAACTCCAGCCTGCGACCGGCGTGCCCGGCGCGACGGTATCCATCGTCGGCAAGGGGTTGGGTCGCTTCAAGTCTGCTCAAGTGAACCGCGTGTTGTTCGGAGGAGTGCCAGCGCTGATCCAACGCTGGGAGTCAGACGTCGTGGAAGTGAAAGTGCCCTTCAAAGCACAGACCGGTCCGGTTCAGGTGCTGATCGGCAAGAAGAAACTCGCGGCCGGCACCTTTTCGGTCGTCTATCCGAAAATTGTTTCCATTCACCCTGCCGCCATCGAACCTGGCCATGCGGTCGAAATTGTGGGCGAGCATTTTGGTATCACAGCCGGACCCCGGGATCCCAATACGATGTTCGGCGTCAACGACGTGATCGTGGGGAACTTGGTGGTCAGGCCGAGACGCTGGAAGGACGACAAACTCGAAGTGGACGTGCCGGCCAATGCGACGTCTGGAGACATCGCGGTTCGCTTGGCTTCTTCCGATCCTCTGCCAGACGGATCCTGTTGCGCGCCGGTTCAACATACCGTCAGCAACGCTGTATCGCTGAAACTGATTCCGACTGTGCAGGTCGATCCGCTGACCGGCCCCGTGGGCACGAAAGTCGTGCTGTTCGGTCAGGGATTTGGTCAAGAAAGGACGGCCGGCGATACCATTACGATCGGGGGACATGAGGCCCCCGTTGCTCAGTGGAGCGACCGCGCCATCGTCGTGCATGTGCCTGTCAACGCGGAAACAGGACCCATCGTCTTATCCCGTCGGGGACAAGATCGGACACTCGGAACCTTTACCGTCCAGATCCCTAAAGCCACCGGTCTCTCTCCTGCGAGCGCCCCCATCGGCACGCTGGTCAGAATCCAAGGAGAGCACTTTGGCGCGTATTCAGAGAGCGGCGCGACGCCCTACAACTATACAGACTTCGATACCGGTCAAAATCGCGTGGAAATCGGCGGTGCACCGGCGGTGATTTACCGTTGGCATGACGATCGGATCGACATCTGGGTGCCATTCAGCGCCAAAAGCGGTCCAGTCGTCGTCACACGCGGTGCGCCCAAGCCGGCGGCGGATGGATCCTGCTGTCGTGAACGAGGGACGGTATCGACAACCGCCGGAGCATTCACGCTCGTTGTGCCGACCATCGAGTCCTTCACGCCTGCTTCAGCCGGGTTGGACGAAGTGGTGACCATCAAAGGGTCTGGATTCGGCTCGTTTATCAAGACGACAGAAGCCACTCAGCCGGGACTTGGAGAGGGCGCCTTCAAGCGCAATCAGATCGAACTCGGCGAAAACGTCTCGCGAACCGAGGTCTTGTTCAATAACATCGGCGCCATTGTGGTGTCCTGGACCGATACGGAAATCAAGGCGCGCGTGCCGCATCGTCATTTGTTCGGGATCGGCAAGCCGGGACAGTTCAACGCCGATCTCTCGACCGGTCCTCTAATCATTCGGCGGGGCTCCTGGGACCTGCTTCCGGACGGCACCTGCTGTACCCCCAAAAAGTGGCTGACGCTCGAAGCCGGCACATTCACGATCGAAGCCAAGGGCATGCCCGACCAAAGCTTTTTCCAGTCCAGGCCCGAAGGCAGCACCAACGACTAGCAGGATGGTCCAAAATCCCGCCAGCTTCGTTCTCGCATCGCTTAGAGGCTCAACGTACAACTCAAAGTACGCTTCGCCTCTGCGCTCGCTGCGGCCTTGCTGGACGAGATTTTTGACCATCCTGCTTTTCGTCCCCCTCAGTCTGCTTTTAAGCACATTCATTATTTCACCCACAAGAGCTGCCGAGTCGCAGCTGAAAGCCGCTCCTCAAAAAACGGGGACGGAAGTGACGCTCATGAGCGTCTATTTTCGCGATGCCAACCTGGGATGGGCGGTCGGCTCCGGGGGAACGGTCGTCAAGACCGTGGACGGGGGGCAAAAATGGAAGAAACAGGCCAGCGGCACCTCGGTACAACTGACGGGAGTATTTTTTGTCGACGACAAGCAGGGATGGATCATCGGCGCTAATGGGACGATTCGCCATACAATGGACGGAGGTGCCAATTGGCGGGCGCAGACGATCGATACTGTGGCGCCCATGTATGGTTTGTCCTTTGTTTCGCCATCCGAGGGGTGGGTCGTAGGAGGCAACGGAACGATTCTTCATACGACCGATGGAGGAGCCCACTGGACGGATCAGTCCAGCCCCACCACTGCTGCCCTTTATGCCGTGCAATTCCTGACGCCGAAGCGGGGAACTGCCGTGGGCGCTGTTGGGACCGTCCTGGCCACGGAAGACGGCGGCACTTCATGGCTGGCCCAGGAAACCCAGGGATCCGTCACGCTGTTCGATGTCTATTTTTCCGATCCGTTGACCGGCTGGGTGGTTGGCAATGCAGGCGCCATGTTTCAGACGACCGACGGAGGGGGCCGCTGGGTCGATCGGACCTTGCCTTGTTCACGGACCTGTACCAGGCTGACGGACTTGCTTCGCATTCGGTTCACCGACCCCAAAACCGGCTGGATCGTGGGCGAACGCGGGATGGCTTATCACACTGCGGACAGCGGATTTACCTGGGAAGAACAGGGAGCGGTCGCGAATGTCTCGCTCTTCGGCTTGTCTTTTCCCACGACTCTGCACGGCTGGGCCAGCGGAGAAAAGGGCACCGTCGTGCATCTCAAATTGGCCAAGTAAGCCTATCCCAATTCGCCGAACCTCGCCTGTAGCACGCTAATGGCGGCGAGTGCCGCCGTTTCCGCTCGAAGGATATTTTTCCCCATCGTGATCGCCTGACAGCCCCGTTCTTGAGCGAGGCGCAATTCTTCTTTGTCCCATCCACCTTCCGGTCCAACGACGAGTAGGACCGTTTGCTCTGCACCCAGGCCGGCTGCAATGTCGGCCAACGAGGCTCCGCTCGATCGTTCGGCTAGAAACAGCTTGATGGCACCGGCGGTGTCATAGGCGGTCATTAACTGGGAGACTGTAGCCGGTTCATCGATCGTCGGCACAGACCACCGTTCACACTGCTGCGCGGCTTCGAGGGCGATGCGCTGCCATCGCGCTCGTTGATGTTCGAGGCGTTCGGCGCGAGGCTTGACGACGCCGTGAGACGTCACCACCGGCGCGATCCGATCGACACCCAGTTCCGTGGCCTTCTGGATGATCCAATCCATCTTTTCCCCTTTGAGGAGGGCTTGAGCCAGGACGATCGACGGACTGGTTTTCGGCGGAGCGGTTGTTGTTTCAAGAATGCGCGCAGTGAGGTGACGGGCCGTGATCTCACCCACCTCCGTGCGGTAGCGTCGCCCAGAGTCGTCGGTAACCGTGAGCGGTTCACCTGGCTGCACGCGGAGGCTCTGCCGGAGATGATGGAGCAGCGGGCCCGTGATACGCACGGTCGGCGGGACGACCGAATCGGTTGCCACGAAGAACGTCGGCATGCGGAAACGGAATCTCGAGTGGGTTGCGCGTTACTCGAAAAAGGTCTTCATCTTGTCGAAGAAGCCGTCGCCGTCGGCCTCCATAGACATGCCGCTCTCTTTGGCGAATTCGGTCAGCAGTTCTCGCTGCTTGGCAGTCAGTTTGGTAGGAATATGGACCTTGATCGTGAACAATTGATCGCCGGTCGTCTGGTTCTTGAGACTGGGAATGCCGAGTCCCTTCAGCCGTAACACTTTATCCGGCTGCGTGCCTGCGGGCACCTTCATCACGGTCGTGCCCTTGAGGGTCGGCACTTCAATCTTTCCTCCGAGCGCCGCCGTGACAAAGTTGATCGGCACGTCACAGACGATGTCGTTGCCTTTGCGCTGGAAAATAGGATGCGCTTTGACGGTAATAGCGACGTATAAATCTCCCGCCGGCCCCCCGTTGATGCCATGTTCGCCTTCGTTCGACAGACGCAAGCGCATGCCGGTTTCAATGCCGGCCGGAATGTGGACGGAAATCGTGCGCTCGCGATAGGTCCGTTGACGGCCCTGGCAGGTCGTGCAGGGTTCCGTAATGATATGTCCGGAACCTTCACATTGGCCGCAAGGCCGGCTGACGCTGAAGAAACCCTGTTGAAGCCGGATCTGGCCTGCGCCCTTACAACTGGGGCAGGTCTTCACCGACGAGGCCGATTTGGCACCGCTGCCTTTGCAATCGCTGCACGTCTCCCAGCGGGGGATCTTGAGTTTGGCTTCTTTGCCGTAGACTGACTCTTCAAACGTGATTTCGAGATTGTACTGAAGATCGTTGCCGCGCTCTGCACGGTTGCCGCCGCGCTGGCCGCCGAAAAAATCTTCAAAGATGTCGTTGAAAACATCCCCGAAGCCGCCGCCCCGGCCAAAATCAAAGCCTTCAAAGCCCGAGCCCGCCTGGGTGCCGGCATGGCCGAACATATCGTAGCGCTTGCGCTTTTCCTGATCGCTCAGGTGTTCATAGGCTTCGTTGATCTCTTTGAACTTTTCCTCGGCATGCTTCTTCTGCTGCTCGCCGGTCTGCAGGTCGGGATGATATTGGCGGGCGAGTTTCCGATAGGCTTTCTTGAGGTCATCCTCGGACGCCGTCCGTTCGACGCCCAGTGTTTCGTAGAAATCTCGTTTTGACACGGAAGCCATTGTCCCTTTCAGTGGTTGCGCAGAAAGACCGAGTCCCGTGATCGACGAGGCTCGGTCCCTGAGTAGCCGTATTCTAGCTTACTTTTTATCTTTGTCTACTTCTTCAAACTCTGCGTCCACCACTTTTTCATCGGTCTTTGCGCCGTTCGGACTCTCGGCCCCGCCGCCGGTCTCTGTGCCGGCACCGGTCGCTGCGGAGGCCGACGCCTTCTTATACATCTCCTCAGCCAGCTTATGCGAGGCAGTCGTCAACGCCTGCGTGGCCGACTCGATCGCATCGGGATCGGTGCCTTCCATGGCTTTCTTCAGCGCAGTAACCGCTTCCTCGATCTTGGTCCTGTCATCGCCGGAGATCTTGTCGCCGTGCTCCTTGAGATTCTTCTCCGTTTGATAGAGCAGGTTGTCCGCCTGATTTTTCGCTTCCGCCGCTTTCCGGCGTTTCTTGTCCTCTTCGGTATGCGTCTGCGCATCCCTGACGAGTTTTTCCACTTCGTCCTTGCTCAGGCCGCTGGATGCGGTGATCTTGATGGACTGTTCTTTTTGTGTCGCCAGGTCCTTGGCCGACACGTGCACAATCCCGTTCGCATCGATATCGAACGCCACTTCGATCTGGGGCATGCCGCGCGGGGCGGAGGGAATGCCGACGAGATCGAATTGGCCAAGCAATTTATTGTCGTTGGCCATCTCACGTTCTCCTTGGAACACGCGGATGGTCACCGCTGTCTGGTTGTCGGCCGCCGTCGAAAACACCTGACTCTTCTTCGTGGGAACGGTCGTATTGCGCTCGATGAGCTTGGTGAAGACGCCGCCCAACGTTTCGATGCCGAGTGACAACGGCGTGACGTCGAGCAAGAGCACGTCCTTGACGTCGCCTTTGAGGACGCCGCCCTGGATGGCTGCTCCGATGGCCACCACTTCGTCTGGATTCACGCCGCGATGCGGCTCTTTCCCGAAAAAGTCTTTCACCACTTGAATGACTTTCGGCATGCGGGTCATCCCGCCGACGAGCACGACTTCGTTGATGTCGCGGGCCGACACGCTGGCGTCAGCGAGGGCTTTCCGGCAGGGTTCCACGGTCCGCTGGATCAAGTCGTCCACCAGTTGTTCCAGCCGCGCGCGGGTCAGCTTGATCACCATGTGTTTGGGACCGCTGGCATCGGCGGTTATAAATGGGAGATTGATTTCCGTTTCTTGTGAGGATGACAGCTCGATCTTGGCACGTTCGGCCGCTTCTTTCAGCCGTTGCAGCGCCATGCGATCCTTGCGTAGATCGATTCCCTGATCCTTTCTAAACTCGTCGACGAGCCAATCCATGACGCGCAGGTCGAAATCGTCGCCGCCAAGGTAGGTGTCCCCGTTCGTCGATTTGACCTCAAACACCCCTTCGCCGATTTCCAGGACCGAGACGTCGAACGTTCCGCCGCCCAGGTCATAGACTGAAATCCGCTCGTCTTTCTTTTTATCGAGACCATAGGACAATGACGCCGCAGTGGGCTCGTTGATGATGCGCAGGACGTTCAATCCGGCGATCTGACCGGCGTCCTTGGTGGCTTGCCGCTGGCTGTCGTCGAAGTATGCCGGGACGGTCACGACGGCTTCCGTGACTTTCTCGCCCAGGTAGTCCTCTGCCGTCTGCCTCATTTTTTGCAGGATCATGGCAGAGATTTCCGGCGGACTGTAGCGTTTACCACGCAGTTCCACATGGGCATCGCCGTTGTCGGCTTCGACGACCTTGTACGGCAGCCGCTTGATGGCTTCCTGCACTTCCTTGCTGCGGAACTTGCGCCCCATCAGGCGTTTGACGGAGAAAATGGTGTTTTCGGGATTGGTAATGGCCTGGCGCTTGGCGATTTGACCGACGAGCCGTTCGCCCTTGTCGGTGATCGCCACGACGGATGGCGTTGTGCGGGCCCCTTCCGCATTCGCAATCACAACCGGATCGCCGCCGCTCATGACGGCGACGCATGAGTTGGTTGTCCCTAAATCGATGCCGATGACTTTACCCATGATGTGCTCCTTCCTGGACTAAGAATCTTCGATAGTCATGAATCGGATTCGTCGCTGGCTCCATTCGACGCCGAATTCCCGCCTGATGACACGGTCACCATCGCGGGTCTGAGGATCCGGTCATGCAGCCGGTATCCACGCTGAAACTCTTCCACAACATGCTGGTCCGGTACCTGGGTCGAAGGCACCGAAGCGACCGCTTGATGACCGGACGGGTCAAAGCGTTGCCCCGTGGTCGGGATGGACTGGACTCCGAACTTGCCCAGCACACCTTCCAGTTGCTTGAGCGTAAGATCGACGCCCTGAACCAGTCCCTGTGCGGTCTTGCTGTCCTTCGCTGCCTTGATGGCCCGTTCTAGATTATCGACGACAGGCAGGAGTTCCTTCAGCAGTTGCTCGTTGCCGAACCGGATTTGGTCCCGCTGGTCGCGCTGGGCAAGCCGCTTATAGTTGTCGAACTCGGCGGCAAGCCGGAGGTACTTGTCGTTCAGCGTCTTCAGCTCGCCGTCCTTCGCCGCCGAATCAGCCAGCGAGTCACCGGAAGAAGCAGCTCCACCAGAATCAGAGTCTAAGTCGTCGAATGTATTGGTGTTTAATGATTCGTCTGCCACGATCAATCCTGTTACAGACGCGAGATAGTCACCACGACCAATAAGTCAACAGCACCGAGAAAAATTAATTACTTGTGAGCCACAGAGACTCAAACCCAGGCAGTCGGAGCGGAGCCGTTGGCGCGGCGATAGAGCAGTGCCAGCCCGTCAAGAGTGAGCAAGGGTTCGATGATCTGAATCGAGGTGGCCTCAGAGGCAATAATGGAACTTAACCCACCGGTGGCAATAACGTAGGTTGAACGGCCGAGCTCTTGTTCGATGCGCTTGACCAGCGTATCGACAAGGCCGGCGTAGCCAAAGAGCAAGCCAGACTGGATGCTACTGCCGGTGTCGGTGCCGATAACTGTTTTCGGCCTGGCCAATTCAACTTTCGACAGCTTGGCTGCCCGCGTAAAGAGCGCCTCGGCAGAAATTCCCAGCCCCGGCGCGATGACTCCGCCCAAATATTCAGCGTCTTTTGTCACTGCACAGAACGTCGTGGCCGTCCCGAAGTCCACGATAATCATGTCCCGCCGATACTTGTGATAGGCGGCGGCTGCATTGACGAGCCGGTCGCTGCCGATCTCTTTGGGGTTCGGATACCGGATCGTCAACCCTGTATCCGTATCCGACGTGACGATCAGCGGCCGTTGATGAAAGTATTGCTCGATCAGCGTTTCGAACGTGGCGGTCAGCGTCGGTACGACGCTGGACATGATCGCACCAGACACCTGCCGTGGAAGTATGCCAGCGGAAGCCAGCAGGTTGGTGAACAGAATCCCGTACTCATCGGCGGTGGTTTTCGCATCTGTGGCCAGCCGCCAATGCGCCTTCAGCACCTGACCATCGTAGATGCCCAAAACCACGTTTGTATTTCCGATGTCGGCGACCAACAGCATGCGGCGTATTCTACGGCCTTGGCAATGGTTTCGCCACCGAAAGCTTCATCGGAGGTGCGTGATATCCGCGGCGCGCAGATGCCGGACTTCGAACGGAACTCCGGGTCGCGCGGGTTCTTGAAGCACCGTCAACGAGCCGTCATCACCGATGCCGTCGGCTGTGCCGACATATTCATTCCCATCCGCCAGCACCGCCTTGACCGTTTTCCCGAGTGTCGTACACCGGCGCCGGTACGCCAATGCGAGTCGTTCGATTCCGTGCCCCAGGAACTCCTCGAGGCATACTTCCAGTTCCTCCAGCAGCCGGACGAGGAGTCGGTGGCGGTCGACCTCTTGTCCGGTCTCCTGTCGGATGGACGTAGCGACGTCTCGAAGCCCGCGAGGAAAACTCGCTCGTTCTCCATTGACATTGATGCCGATGCCGATCACTTGAAATGGCCCCGAACGTATCGAAGCACCGCTTTCACACAGAATGCCCCCGACTTTGCGATTGCCTATGAGGAGATCGTTCGGCCATTTGAGGCTGACTCTGGCTGTGCCAGCGGCTTCAATCGCCTCAGCCGTAGCCAACGCGGTCATCAGCGGTAGCCAAGAGAGCCATTGAGACAGACGTTGGGCATCCAGCGTTCTCCTGATCACGATTGAGGCATAGAGGTTGATCCCTGGTGGAGAAAACCATACACGGCCGAGCCGGCCTCGTCCTGCCGTTTGTGAGTCCGCGAGCACCAGCGTGCCATGTTCGGCATCTGCCTGGCCTAGCACCATCGCTTCCCGGTTCGTCGAGTCAATGCGATCCCGCAATTCGATTCGGCGTCCCAGGGATCGGGTCGCGAGAGTGCTTTCAATACCGCCGAGAGTCAAGGGCGAGGTGTGTTTCACTGGTTAGCGTTTCTTCTGGCGGCCTTGGACTGCGCGTTCCAGTTCGAGCGTCAGGGTTGCGGCAGGAGCCGAGTGAGTCAGTGCGCCGATCGAAATCCGGTCGGGCTTCGCCGCAGCCATGGCCCGCACGTTGTCTAGGGTAATGCCTCCTGAGACTTCGACGAGCGCGCGTCCGTCGATCAATTTAATGGCCGTCTTGACCATGGCGGGCGTCATGTTGTCGAGGAGAATAATGTCCGCCTGTCCCGCGACCGCCTGGGCGACCTCCTTGAGAGATTCCGCCTCCACGATCACCTGTCTGCCGGACGGGCCCCTGTGTCGTGCCAGTTTGCAGGCTTCGAGGACCGCACGTTTGTGTCTCAATAGTTTCAGATGATTGTCTTTGACCAGAATCCCATCGGCAAGCGAGCGTCGGTGATTCGTTCCTCCACCAAGGGCCACGGCCCATTTTTGAATCGACCGCCATCCGGGGATCGTTTTCCTCGTATCGAGAATGGCGACGCGGCCGTCCACGGCCTGGCGAAATCGCTGTGTGAGCGTGGCGATGCCGGAAAGCTGCTGCAGGAAGTTCAGCGCGACCCGTTCCGCCATCAATATTGATCGGCCGTCTCCTTCAATGCGCAGGATTGTCTCGCGGTTCAACGCCTGCGCGCCGTCCTTCTTGAGCACGGCGAGTGTGAGCGAGGCATCAACCGTCAGGAAAGTCTGGACGGCGGCAGCCATGCCGGCCACGACGAGCGGCTGTTGGGCGACGATGCGTGCCCGGGCGGGAACTGCAGATGGAAAAAGGGCCGATGTGGTCACGTCGCCTTGGCCGAGGTCTTCTTCGAGAGCGAGCCGGACGGCGCGCCGAATGTCGGCAGCTGGCAGCTCTGGCATGGTCACGGCCCGAGCAGGGCGCGCAGTTGTCGCTCGCTGCTGGCAAGCAGCGCCAGCTCGTTCTGCAGGCTCCGCAGTCGGCTCTCGTGTTCTGCAAGGACGTCCGCCGGAGCTTTGCCCCGGAACTCATGGTTATTCAGTTTCCCCTCGAGGCGCATCATGTCCTTTTCCTGCTGTTCCCGTTGCTTGACGATGCGGTCCAACGCTTTCTTGAGATCGACGTCACCAGACACGATCAAGGCGATCGAAAGCCCTCCGGTAACGAGGCGAAGGCGCTGTGCGGCAGGACTGACCGGCTTGGAAAGCATGTCAGCCGTTCCGCGGCTGAGATGAGCCACATGCGGCTGAAGGTGTTCGAGTTGCCGCAGCTTGGCGGGATCGTCATGCGTCATTGAAAACTCGATCGGCTGGCCCGGCGGATAGTTCAGCAACACTCGCCCAGTCCGGACCAAGCTGACTGTTTGCTCGAGCAGGAGAAATTGCTCTTCCGCTTCGGCATCGTCCCACGTCTGATCCGATGTGGGATAGGGTCGAATGACGATGCTCTCGCCTTCATGTGGAATGGTCTGCCAGATTTCTTCCGTGATGAATGGCATAAACGGATGCAAGAGCCGCATGGTGACTTCGAGCGTCTCAACGAGGGTCTGCCGCGTCACCGGTCCGTCCGCGTGGGAGGGGTTCTGCAAGACCGGTTTGATCAATTCTACATACCAGTCGCAGAACTCGTGCCAGATGAAATGATAGAGCGCGCTCGCAGCGCGGTCGAAGCGATAGGCCTCGAGCTCGGAGGTGACGGTGATGATCGCGTGATTAAGGCGGCTCAAGATCCATCGGTCTGAAAACGGTCGTTCTGACGGACGCGCCGCCGTTCGTGCTCCATCGAGGTACATCAATCCGAAGCGGGCTGCATTCCAAATTTTGTTGGCAAAATTACGATAGCCTTCGATGCGTTCTTCTGCCAGTTTGAGATCCCGGCCGGGCGACGCCATCGAGGCCAGTGTGAACCGCAAGGCATCGGTGCCGAACTGGTCCATCACATGTAACGGATCAATGACGTTGCCTTTTGACTTGCTCATCTTCTGCCCCTCGGCGTCCCGCACGAGGGCATGGATGTAAACGTCGCGGAATGGTACGTCGTTCATAAAGCGGAGGCCGAGCATGATCATGCGGGCGACCCAAAAGAACAGGATGTCGAGTCCGGTCACGAGCGTTGATGTCGGATAGTAGGTCTTGAGCTCAGGAGTCTGCTCGGGCCATCCCAGAGTGGAAAACGGCCACAGTCCGGAGGAGAACCAGGTATCCAGCACGTCAGGATCGCGCAGCCACTGCTCCCCGCCGCACTGCGGACACTTGGCCGGCGTGGCCCGTGCGACGACCGGTGTGGCACCTTGAAGGAGGGTGATGCGTGTGACGACATCGCCGGCTTGGTTGGTGGACGTCTGCCGATGGATGAATCGCTCGTTGCAGTGCTCGCAGTACCAGGCGGGGATCTGGTGGCCCCACCATATTTGGCGTGAGATGCACCAGTCCTTGATGTCACGCATCCAGCCGAGATAATTGTTAATCCATCCCTCGGGAATGATGCGGATGCGGCCTTCCTCGACGGCTCGGATCGCCGGCTCTGCCAGCGGCTTGATCTCGACGAACCATTGAGGCGAGAGATAG
>DASTQY010000268.1:0-2964 GCA_035761525.1 Nitrospira sp.
CGGAACAGATAGGCCGCCATGGCCATATAGGCCCGCCAGACGCGATAGGTCACCTCGCCCACGGCGCGCAGGGCGTCCTGATGATGCCGTTCCAGTCGCTGTCCCCAGGCGTCGAGCGTGAGGGCATAGTGCTGCCGTAAACTCTCGACATCGCACACTTCGAAGCCGGAGCACTCAGCCGCACGCACGATGTCCTGAATAGGCACTAACTCCGCGTCCGGAAACACGTACCGATTGGCAAACGCACCGAGGCCCGGTTCTCCATCTCTGGTTCCAATACCCTGATTCAGAAACACGCCGCCCGGTGAGAGTAATCCAGAAGCACGCTCATAATAGGGCGCCAGCTGGTTCTTCCCGATATGCTCCACCATGCCGATGCTAATGATCTTGTCGTACAATTGATCGCCATGCACGTCCCGAAAGTCGCGTACTTCGATGCGGCAGCGCCGGGACATCCCGGCAGCCGCGATCCGATGGTTGGCCACCTCGGCTTGGCGCCGGCTCAACGTGATTCCATGTACCAGCGCCCCGTGGGTTTGAGCCGCATAGAGTGCGAAGCCTCCCCAGCCGCAGCCGATGTCCAGAATCCGATCTCCGGGTTTGAGCCGCAACTTCCGGCACAGGTATTCCAGCTTTTGGGTTTGTGCCTGCTCCAGGTCGTCATCCTCATGCTGATAATAGCCACAGGAGTACAGCAGTCGGCTGTCCAACCAGAGCCGATAGAACTCCACCGGCACATCGTAGTGAAACCGTATGGCCGCCTTGTCCCTAGGCTTCTCATGGCGGCGGCCATGCAAGGCGAGGTTTCGCGTTTCTTCCGGCAGGCGATCGAGGCTCCGTTGACGCCACGTAGCCACGCCGCATCGTAGCCAGTCCATCAGCGACCAGCGGCGCTTCATGAGATGGTCTGCCAGGGGCAAGAGCGCATCGAGCGAGCCGAGCACGTCGATGTCGTCATAGATGTAGGCTTCGCCCAGCGCGAGTTGAACGGGCCAGCGGAGCATGCGGCTCAAGGAATCCGGATGACGCAAGATCAGTGTCGCCTCAATCCGCTGGTCTTCCCGCAGCCGCCAGACCGACCCATCCCAGAAACGGACGGCAATGTTCGGCGTCTCACAGCCGTGAAGCAGTTCCTCGAAGAAGACCATCGCTGACCGGATGGTGGGCGAATCGGTCATGTCCGGAGCCTCATCCTCATCCGGGGGAGAATCCTTCATATGGGATAGCATAGTGACAACCTCCGGGCCGGCGGTGCGACGCACCTGTCCTCAGCCCTCGACCTCCACGCGTAAATCGCCCGTCACTTGTCCAACATGCGCGTGGAGAGTGCCATCCTGCCTGCGTTCAAACCGCAGATCTACGGAGGCCTTGCCTATTCGTAGATGGCGGAGCTCCACCTGGTTGATGAACTCAGGCAGGAAAGGCTTCACCACCTTCAATCGCGTGTTGAAGGCATCAGGAATGATGCCTAAGAATGTCTCAAGGAGAAACGGAATCGCTCCGGCCGCCCATGCCTGCGGATGGCATGCGACGGGATAGCGGACAGGTTGGCCGTATTCCTCGCGCCCAAACCCCGTAAACAACTCCGGAAGACGATAATCCTCGAACTCCATGGCCGCTTCGAGAAGTCCCACAAAGATACGGCTGGCCTCCTCCTGATATCCATAACGTCGGAACCCGGCTGCGATGAGGGAATTATCGTGGGGCCAGACGGTGCCCAGGTGATACCCCATCGGGTTATAGCGGCGATCTTTGTAGGACAACGTGCGGATCCCCCACCCGTTGAACATATCGGGCCTCATGAGGCGGTGAACGACTCGCTCGGCCTTCTGCTTGTCCGCAATGCCGGTCCACAGCGCATGTCCGGCATTGGAGGACATCACCCGGCAAGGACGGCGCTCCGCTTCCAGCGCCAGCGCAAAACAGCCTTCCTCCTCCACCCAAAAGTCATGATTGAAGCGTGCAGCCAGGGCACCGGCTTCCGCCCGCAAACGGGCAGCGTGTTCGCGCTCACCGACCCGTTCATAGAGATCGGCAATTTCCATCTTGGCCATGTAGACATAGCTTTGCACTTCCACCAGGGCAATGGGCGGCTCGGCCAATCGACCATCCTCGGTCACGATGGCATCCCCGGAGTCCTTCCACCCTTGATTGAGCAGGCCCTTGTTCGTGTTGCCCACATAGCTGACATACCCGTCGCCGGCAATGTCGCCATACTTGTCGATCCAATGCAGCGCGCGTTCTATGGGAATGCGCAACTCTTCAAACAGGGCGAGATCCCCGGTCCAATGTGCGTAGCGGCTCATGAGGATGAGAAAGAGCGGCGTGGCATCGATGGTGCCGTAGTACGGCGTGTGCGGGATCTTATTCATCCGCGCCAACTCGCCGACGCGCAGCTCGTGGAGGATCTTTCCGGGTTCCTCATCCCGCCAGTCATTGACCTCTGCTCCCTGATAGCGCGCGAGCAAGCGGAGTGTGGCCGCGGCCGTGTCAGACCAGAAGGCCAGTGTCTGCAGCGACGTAATGAGGCAGTCCCGTCCGAATAACGTGACGTACCAGGGCACGCCGGCGGCAAAAAATTCATCGCCGCCAATTGATGTTTTCAGCATGTGCAGATCCATCAGCGATCGGCGCATGACGCGGTTGAGCAACAGACTGTCGCTGTGAAATTCCGTTTCACGCCTCATCCATTGCTCGCAGGACGCTTTGATGCCCTGAGTGATCGCGTGCAAATCTCGATACACGCTGGTCTGTGCGAACAGCCGGTTTGGCTGTTCCTCCGATTCTGCGAGGGCAAGGGAGATACGGATCTGCTTGGTCTCATTCGACTTGAGCGTGATATCAAACTGAACGGAGTTGCCTTTGACCTGGGTGGGAAGGGGATAAAAGTGCACGGCGAGACTCCTGCGGATGCGATCGCCTCCTTCATATGAAAAGTAGAGACACTTGTCCTTCCAGTAGGGC
>DASTQY010000269.1:0-4106 GCA_035761525.1 Nitrospira sp.
GTGTTAATAGGATCGATCATCTTCGTGTTCGGTTCCTTCATCCTCATGATCGGGATGATGCTGTGGGAATCGAACAAAGCCTATAAGATGAAAGAACTCGCGCGAACGGTGCAAACGGATAGCCGTCCGGCTGCGAGCACCCTTCCGGCACAGGATTATTCGATGTACAAGACCAAAATGGGAGATGAAGGCCGCGAAATGGTTCAAATTCCCGAAGGACCCTTCACGATGGGCAGCCAAGACGGCGATCCCGATGAGACGCCGGAGCATCAAGTGTTTCTGAAGGGCTTTTTCCTCGATCGAAAGGAAGTGACGCAGGAAGAATACATGCGGTTCGCCAAGATGACTAAGCGTGGAGTTCCCAGGATCGAGGTGTTTGAAGACGACCAGTCCAAGCTGCTGAAACCGGAATTTGCAGCCATGAGCGTCTCCTGGGATGACGCGCTGGCCTATTGCCGGTGGGCAGGGAAGCGTCTTCCAACCGAAGCCGAGTGGGAAAAGGCCGGACGCGGTGAAGGGAAAAGAAAGTATCCTTGGGGCGACAAGTTCATCAGCAACGGTGCGAACGTGGACGGCAGCGAAGACGGATACAAGTATCTGGCCCCGCCTGGCTCGTTCGATGCCGGCCGGAGTCCGTATGGGTTGTATGACATGACGGGCAACGTCGCCGAATGGGTGAACGACACCTACGCCGAAAATTATTATAAAAAATCCCCCTATCGGGACCCGAAGGGCCCGGAAGGCGGGGGAGATCTGCGAGTAGTCCGCGGCGGGTCGTGGCGTGAAACCGAGGCCAATGCACGGTTGTCCAAGCGATTTACTGCGAAACACTGGCGCACGGATATTACCATCGGCATTCGTTGCGCGAGCGATCTCGATCAGGGAGGCACTGCTCCCACTTCATAATCAGCCGGCATGCTCGAAACCAAATTCAAGCTCGCCCTTCTGCTAATCGTTCTCGCCTTCGCAGCGCTCCCAGTGATGGGCATTCTTCGCGGAACGACAACCACACCCTTTGAGGACGCCCCGCCTGGCACGGACGAATCAAGCCTCTCGGAGCTTGAGTCGACATCGTCACAGGAAGAACCGATCCAAGACGACATGGTGACCATTCCAGCAGGACCATTTCTTCGTGGGACGACGAGCGGCGGATTTGACGAACAACCGCAGCGAAGCATCGACCTCGATACGTTCTCCATTGACCGGCATGAAGTCACGAACCACCACTATCAGCAGTTTGCCCTTGCCACCGGTCATCGCAAAGCCGGACCGCCTTCTCGCTATGCGAAGAGCATCGGTCGTATGCGCGGGGCAAACCAGCCTGTCGTCTATGTGTCCTGGGATGATGCCGCCGAGTATTGCCGCTGGAAAGGCAAGCGGCTTCCGACGGAAGCGGAATGGGAAAAGGCAATGCGAGGCCCGGATGGCCGGCTGTGGCCGTGGGGAGACCAGGAGAAGCCGAACGGAGCGAACTGGGCTCGGGTGCAGGATGGATATGAGGTGACAGCGCGGGTCGGCACGTTTCAAACGGATAGGAGCCCGTATGGTGTGATGGATGGCGCCGGGAACGTCATGGAATGGGTGGCCGATTGGTACCAGGAAGCCTATTACAAGGAATCTCCTGACAAAAATCCTCCTGGTCCTGAATACGGGACTTATAGGGTCATGAGAGGGGGAGCTTACACCACCTCCGGAGTCGACCTTCGCATTACGAGTCGCAGCAAAATGGTGTCGGATTTTCGGGATGAAACTATAGGATTTCGCTGTGCGACTTCAGGGGTTTTCCCGGGGGTCCGGAGCACGAGCGAGAGGAGCTAAACTCTACAAAAAATCAAAGTAATAGAGGATCAGAAACACGGCCAAAATGATATTGACAACCATGCCAGCCAAAACTATAATGTCGAACACTTTTGAGTTTTTATTCATGCTTTTCCTGTGTTTCCACGCCCAACGACAAAATTTGAATAACACACGCATGGGTGGGTGTCAAGAAAGAGCCTGATGTAATTTCACGTATTTTTCTTATTCTTCAAGTAGAGAAGGAGACACGATGGCAACGGCAACCGCAACCGCTCCAGACAGTGAGATCAAAATCAAGATCGGCAAGATGATTTTCTACATCACCTGCGCGATCGGTCTGTGGTTTTTCTATTGGTTCGCCGGTATTCAGTGCCCCTGCTGAACAGCCAGGGCCGCCGAACGCTCTTTAGTCACTTACTGTTTGGTTACTGAGTTGAGGAGGAGATGACTATGGGTCAGACGATTTTTTATATTCTAATTTCGACCGTGATCTGCGTCGCCTACTTCACGCTGGTCGATCATTACCTTATGGATATGCAGGGGCTGGATTACTGGTATCTCTTCCGCAAGTAATAGCAGCGGAGTCGGGCCTCACGCTTGAGTTCCTGGAATGTTGCAGATTTTTATCGGAATGCATCAAGGAGGTATCCCATGGGTCCTGTAACCGCCAAGAAGGTGTTGTCAATCATGGCGCTCTGCGCGATGGTGACCCTTCTCGTGCTTCCTGTGGTCGTCTCGCTTCCCTCGCCGGCAGCCGGTGAGGACGCGGCGGCTGTGGATGGAGCAAAGAAGGATGGGGACAAGGTCGAGAAGGGGCGCGATGTGTATTACAAAACTGAGGGCATCGTGGTCGGTGCCCCGGCCCCGAAGACGACGGATGGTCCCAAAGACTATCCGAGGTATAACTTCGAGAGCCGCGTGTTGCTCTGGTTTGCGAACCAGCAGCACCTCTACTACGGCAGCTTCGTGCTGGCCGTGCCGATCTTCTGTATGGTGATCGAGTTCATGGGGGTCGTGAGCAAGGACAAGGCGCTCGCGAAACGATATGATCAGCTGGCCTACGACTTTGTGAAGATCAGTCTCACGGCCTACTCTCTGACGGCGATCCTGGGCGGCATCCTGATCTTCACCTTCCTGACTCTCTATCCCGCGTTCTTCGGGTATCTATCCAGCATCTTCCGACCTGTGATGCATATTTATGCATTGATGTTCGTAGCCGAGAGCGGGACCCTTTACATCTACTATTACGGTTGGGACAAGATGAAAGAGGGGTTTTTGAAGTGGATCCATTTGAGCATGTCGGTCGTCTTAAACATCATCGGAACTCTGCTGATGTTCCTAGCGAATTCCTGGATCGGTTTTATGATGTCGCCGGCCGGTGTCGATGAGCAGGGAAGGTTTTTGGGCAATATCTGGCACGTCATCCATACCGCGCTATGGAATCCTCTCAACGTCCACCGCATTCTCGGCAATATGGCGTTCGGTGGCGGTGTCGTGGCCGCCTATGCCGCCTATAAATTCCTCGCATCAAAGACCGATGAGGATCGGGCCCACTACGACTGGATGGGCTATATCGCCATGGCGATCGGTGTCGCGTTTCTGATTCCCTTGCCCTTCGCCGGCTACTGGCTGATGCGAGAGGTGTATGCCTATCGTCAGCAGATGGGCATCACCCTGATGGGTGGGTTGCTGGCCTGGTTGTTCATCATCCAAGCCACCATGATCGGGATCCTCTTCCTCAGTTCCAACTATTACCTCTGGCAAGCACTCGGCCGGATGCGCGGTGCGGAGAAATATCAACGGTACATTAAGTATCTCGTCTTTCTGCTCGTCTGCGGCTTCCTGGTGTTTATCACCCCCCATACGATGGTCATGAGTCCCGCCGAGCTAAAGGCCATGGGCGGCCAACAGCATCCGGTGCTCGGGAACTATGGTGTGATGTCCGCCAAAAACGGCGGCATCAACGTCATCATCACGACCACGGTGTTGAGTTTCGTGTGGTACATGCGGGGCAACAAAGTGTCGACGGTGTCGTGGTCGAAGTTTGGAAACATCTTCATGGGATGTTTCTTCTTCTGGGCCTACGTCAACATTATTTGGCTCGCGATCTACGGCTATTACATCCCGGCCAACGTCCGCGTCGGACTCTCCGTTCCACAAGTCGCAACCACCCTGTCGTGCCTGTTCTTCATGTTCGCGCTCAATAGCGCCATGATGAAAGGCGCCAAGCAAATGGGGCCAATCGAGTGGGGCAAGATTTCCGCCCGTTCGCAATACGCCTTGATCATGCTCGCGACGGCCTTTAC
>DASTQY010000270.1:0-3341 GCA_035761525.1 Nitrospira sp.
GTCGTCCCGCGTTCCTTCGCCATCAAGGTCAAGACGGGTCAATCGCTCAATCAAATCCGATTTGTGCGCGGCGAAGCAGCAGCCTCGGATGCCGCCCTGCAGCATCTGCATCGTCAAGAGCCCCTCCTCTATCACAACCTGTCGGACCGCAAGCCTCTTCGCCAAAGGGAATTCCGTACGGATCGCGGTCTTTTCCTGCGCATCGACCTCAAGGGCGACGAGCGCACCGATTCGAAAGTCATCGGGTACCGAGCCAAGAAAAACAGTCACGTGATCGACCTCTCCAAAATCGGATACTATGCCGCCACAGATTTTTGGGAACCGCTCTACCGGCATCGGCAGGACAGTCTGCTCCTCGAACCGGAAGAATTTTACATCCTTGCGTCGAAAGAACGGATTCGTGTGCCGCCGGATTACGCCGCTGAGATGGTTGCCTATGAAGCGGCCTGCGGCGAACTCCGAACGCATTACGCCGGATTCTTCGATCCGGGATTCGGCTACGGAGCCGACGGCGAACTGAAGGGCACCCAAGTGGTGCTCGAAGTACGCCCGCACGACGTCCCCTTCCTCATCCATGACGGTCAGACGTTTTTTAAAGTCGTCTATGATAGGATGCTCGACGTGCCTGAGCGGCTCTACGGCGTCGGTCTCGGCTCTTCCTATCAACAACAAGCCCTGACTCTCAGCAAGCATTTCAAGGCATGAAGCAGTCTGTTTTCGAGCCTCAGCAATCTGGAATGCGGCGCACCCTTGTATGCGCCTCTGGCGAATGACCGGTTGACCAGCGACTCACGGTAACCCCCCATGGCACCGACCGATCTCCCCACTCCCCAAGACCCGCAACGCTCCCCCCCCAAGCCACCGCCGTCACCGTCAGACAGCCAAGAGAGCAGCGGTGATCATCAAATGCGCGTCATCGGCCTGATGGTCGGAACGGCACTGATGTTCATCGGGTTTCTCAATGTATTTCTGTCGATCAGCGGTGGGTTCGAGATCAACGTCGTCCCGTTTCTCATTTATTTCGGCGGTCTCGCGGTATGGGCCAATGCCGCGATCGAAGTGCCTGCCGTGCGGTACGGCGTCATGGCTGCCGCCATCGTCCTGGCCCTGGGATTTTTTCACTATGGCGAAGTGCTGTTCTGGCATAAGCAAGTAGTCTTCTGGGCAACTGTTGTCATCGTCATGTACTTCATGTTCAACGAGCCAAAGAAGCCGGGCTAAACGATCGATCGGCCGGCCTGGAGGCGATGTCCATACCCCAAACGTCCTCCTCATCCCGATGGGAGCAAGCCGCCCACCTTGGTCATCGTGGTGACACGGTGACAATCGCCGTCATCATCCCCACTCTCAACGAAGCTTCGGTCATCGAGAGGACCCTCCAACTGACGAGACAGCTTGGCTTCGAGGAGATCATCGTTGTAGACGGCGGGAGCACCGATCGGACCAACGTCGTTGTCGACACGATCGCCGGCCACCCGAATGCAGGCTTAACGCCGGTTCGGCGTCTCACCGCTCCCGCAGGGAGGTCGAGGCAATTAAATGCAGGCGCGCGGTCCTGCCGGCAAGACGTCTTGTTGTTTCTTCACGCAGACAGCCATCTGCCGGTTGATGCCAAATGGCTCATCGAATGCGCGCTGGCCGATCCGGAGGTCGCGGGTGGACGGTTCGACCTTCGATTTGACCGTCCGTCGATGTGGGGTCGTATCATCAGCCTATTCATGAACCTGCGTTCTCGGCTCAGTCGCATCTCGACCGGCGACCAAGCCATGTTCGTTCGCCGTCACGTCTTCCAACAGCTCGACGGCTTTCCCGATATTCCCATCATGGAAGATATAGAGTTCAGCGCCCGTCTGAAACGGACCGGCCATACAGTCGCGCTCAGAAGTTACGTCACCACCTCGTTCCGTCGATGGGAGCGGCAGGGCCCTTTGCGAACGATCCTCTTGATGTGGGCTTTGCGCTTCCTGTATTGGATCGGCATCAGTCCCCACCGACTGGCGAGACTTTATGCCGATGTGAGATGAACAACGGTACATGGACCGCATGACCACCCAGCCCCAACCAGCCCGCACGGCATTAGTCATTTTCGCTAAGGCGCCGGTGCCCGGCCAGGTCAAGACGCGCCTTTGTCCTCCGCTCACGGCAGATGAAGCAGCGACCATCCATGGGACCTTCGTGCTCGATACGCTCGAAAGAACGAAAGCCGCCGTCACGAAATTAAAGCTTCACGCTGATCGGTACCTGGCCTGTGCCCCATCGTCGACATTGGCATTCTTCCGGATCTTGGAAGAGCGGCACGCGGTGGACTTAATCGAGCAAGAAGGAGACGACTTAGGCGCCCGGATGAATCGCGCCTGCGAGACACTTTTTCAGCGGGGCTATCAGCAGGTCTTGATCGTCGGCACAGACGTGCCCTCGCTTCCTCTCGACTATTACCGGCAGGCTCTCGTTCAGTTGGAACGCCACGATGTGGTCGTAGGCCCGGCCCTCGACGGCGGCTACTACATGATTGGACTCAAGAAAATCGCGCCCGCGCTGTTTCACGGCATCCCCTGGTCGACTGATCGCGTGCTCACAATGACGCGTGAAAAGGCGATAGACATGGGACTTCTGGTTGCGTTGCTTCCGGAATGGCGCGATGTCGATACCATCGATGATCTACGCTTGCTGATCGAGGCAAGCATCCTTGACGCTGGAAAGCCAAAACAGGAACAATCGTTCTCCAACCGGACAGCCGGAGCATTACAACTCATTGCCAAACGACTGCGGTCAAGAACGTAAACGTAAAGGGATGACCTATGACTACGAAGGTCGCATTGATTACAGGCGGAGCGAGAGGCATAGGACGAGGAATCGCTTTGGATTTGGCCTCACAGCAATGGCACATTGCGTTTTGCTACCGAACCAGTGAAGCCGAGGCCAACGACACGGCCGCTGCCATTATCCAGCGAGGCGGCCAGGCCTCGGCGATCCGCTGTGACGTATCAGACCCCGTCGCGGCCAAAGAGATGGTCGCCCTGGTTGAAAAGCAATGGGGTCACATCGATGCATTAATCAACGGTGCGGGGCCATACCATCGAGTCAACCTGTTTGAGGAAACCATCACCGGCTGGAATGACATGTTTGAGGGGAACTTGCATCCCATTTTTTATCTCGCGCAGGCAGCCGCACCTGGTATGAAGGCTCGCCGGTCCGGCCGTATCATCAATTTCAGCATGGCCAATGCCGATCACATGATCGCCCAACCGGATGTGACCGCCCACTATATCGCAAAAGCCGGCGTGCTGATTCTGACACGCACGCTCGCGAAGCTGCTGGCACCTCATGGCATCACCGTCAAT